>DYNH01000048.1:0-4249 GCA_020721175.1 Trichlorobacter lovleyi
GTGTGAAATCGTCTCTGCTTTTCTTGTTTGGTTCCGGCTTGTCCGGCTTAGGTTCTAACTTTTTCCCTCACTGATAGGTATGGAAAATATCGTCATCATCTGGTATAACTATCACCGTTTTCTTGAACGTATTAAAAAAACAAGAAAAAACTTGATAACTAAATGGAGATAATCATGAAACGACTTTTATTGCTGACAGGTCTCCTGCTGCTGCCTCTCTTTTGCGGCTGTTCCCACAACTATTACAATCTGCCGCAGAATATGGTTGCAGAAAGGGTTAAGGTATTGGGTCTGGTACCGATTATTGTTGATGCTGATTCTGATATACGTCATCCACAAAAAGAGGACTTGGTTACTCTTTTAATCAATATGAATCGTTCTTTTGAGAATGATTTGTTGAGGCTTGTAAAAAACACGAACAGTTTTTATGCCGTTACTATGGTAGATGTGGACCCCAAACCGCTGTTTTCAAGCCTGCTGTTCAGAAGGGAACGACGTGATGACGCCGGCATTCAGTACAACAAATATTTCTGGAAAAAGGAGCCGCTGGCCGATTTAATACGCAAGGGCAACCTTGATGCTGTAATGCTGGTTGTTGTCAGCGGCATTAACCGTCAGGACAAAATAAGCTCCAATAATCTTTTGGACTCCCTGGAAACTGATTACAACTTTCTGATTATGACTGCCCAGATTTTAGATGCACAAGGTTCAATTATATGGGAATACCCCAATTTCCGTCAGAAAGTGCTCTCTTACAATCCTCTTCTTAATCTGCAATACCCTGATTTTGACGAAGCCAGGGCCAATATGAACCCGACTGTGCAGTTAAAATTCAAAACAGTGGAAGGGATTAGGCGTATTTTAGAAAAACGCCGTCAGGATCTGCTTCTCAGGGAAAAACGAGAGGTAGATATCTATACATCACAGTTTGAGGATATGACATCTTTGATGGATATTGATACGGACAGTAAAGAAGTACAAAAAGACAAGCAGGATATCAAGGAGACAAAAAAATGATAGTTGATATCAGTTTTGAAGGAGGTAAAAAAGTTGCCGCCACCTTTCCTGACGGACTTAAGATGTTAACTGACCAGTCTGTAGAAAACGGTGGAGAAGGAAGTTATCCGGAACCTTACGCAAGTTTTCTGGGGGCCATTGGAACCTGTGCCGGTGTATATGTGCTGGAATTCTGCAACGCAAGAAGGATTCCTGCTGAAAATGTCTCCCTGACGCAGACTGCCCTGTTTCGTGAGGATGAGAACGGTAAAAACAGGCTTGCCCAGGTTGTATTAACAATAAATCTCCCGTCTGATTTCCCTGAGCGATACCGCAAGGCTGTTGTCAAGGCTGCCGGGCTCTGCTCGGTTAAAAAGGCCATTTTGAACCCTCCTGAATTTCTTATTGATTACCAGGTAATATAAAATTTAGTGAACGACGTACGTAAGGAAAAACTTTACAGAGAGCTGCTTGGAATCGGTGCTGGCGCTGTCGGGCTTTTTATGCTGCTCTCCTTTATTACCTTCAGTGCGGCTGATCAATCTTATAACAGTTGGTCAACCGAAGGGGGGATAAGAAATCTGGGTGGGCCACTAGGTGCACAGGTTGCCGACCTTTTTTTCATGCTCTTTGGACTGGCTTCTTATCTGATGCCTGCTGCACTGCTGTACATCTCTTATAACCTGTTGAGGTTCAAAGAACCCAGGCTGCGCTTTTACAAGATAGTGGCCTTTGGTTGTCTGCTGTTTTCACTTTCCACTCTGTTTGCCTTCAGCATGGATTCAACAATTTTTTTTGGAGAGCAGATACCTACAGGCGGGATGCTTGGCAGGGGAACAGCGATTTTTCTGCGTAACAACATGAACGCGTTGGGTTCGCTGCTGGTAATTTTACCACTGCTGGCTGCCTCAATTATGGTTTTGTCCGGTTTTTCATTTGTGTTGTTTGCCTCATGGTGGATTGAGGAACTTCGCAAAAAATGGACATCCATCAAGCAACAGAAAAAACGCACCAGGGAGGAGAAGGAACGGGAGGAATCCCATGCAACCGGTTCTGGCATAAAAAGTAACGGACCGATTATCAAGGATACTGTCAAACCTACCCCGTTACGTCCGAACGTATTTAAAAAAGAGAAGAAAAAAGAGGCTATGAAAGAAAAACCGGTTCAGGATGCCTTTGATTTCATAAAGCAGGAGGGTCAGTTCATAACGCCACCGCTGTCCCTGCTTGACCCGCCCCAGGTGTCCGAACGACAGGTTGATCGGGCAACACTTGAGATGAATGCCAGGCTGTTAACTAAAAAACTGCTTGATTTTGGAATAGATGGAGAGGTTAAGGAGATATGCCCCGGACCGGTAATTACCATGTATGAATTTGCCCCGGCTCCTGGGATAAAGATAAGCCGGATTGCTGGCCTGTCCGATGACCTGACCATGGCATTGCAGGCGCTTTCCATAAGGATTGTGGCACCGATTCCCGGCAAGGGGGTGGTTGGCGTTGAGGTTCCTAACCGGGATCGTGAGACTGTCTATCTGCGGGAGATATTTACCTGCGAAGAATTTATGCAAAGCCGTATGAAATTACCTCTGGTGCTTGGGAAGAATATTGCCGGTCTTCCATCTCTGACCGATTTGGCCAAGGCGCCTCATCTGCTGGTTGCTGGCTCAACAGGTTCAGGAAAATCTGTTTCAGTTAACGCCATGATTCTGTCTCTGCTCTATACCGCCACCCCTAATGATGTCAGATTTATAATGGTTGATCCAAAGATGCTTGAATTTTCCATGTACGAAGGGATTCCTCACCTGCTGCTGCCAGTGGTAACGGAACCCAAAAAGGCGTCACTTGCCCTGAAATGGGCGGTTAATGAAATGGAACGCCGCTACCGCCTGCTTGCTGACAAGGGGGTTCGTAATATTGAGTCCTATAATCGCAAGTTGGCGGGTGAAATTGGAGAATCAGCCGTTTCTGAGAATTCCGGGCAGGAGATTATTGAGGAATTGGTAGAGGTTGTTGATGATATTGACGATACGGCAGAAAGTGCGCCCCCTGTAGCAGCGATCAGCCAGGATGCAGATGTACTGGAACATGAACATCTGCCTTATATAGTTATTATAGTTGATGAGCTTGCGGATTTGATGATGGTTGCAGGTCGTGAGATAGAAGAGCATATCGCCCGTCTGGCCCAAAAGGCACGCGCCGCCGGAATCCATCTGATTCTGGCTACTCAGCGTCCTTCGGTGGAT
The DNA here is from genome assembly GCA_020721175.1 of Trichlorobacter lovleyi. Taxonomy (GTDB): domain Bacteria; phylum Desulfobacterota; class Desulfuromonadia; order Geobacterales; family Pseudopelobacteraceae; genus Trichlorobacter; species Trichlorobacter lovleyi_A. The sequence continues at coordinate 3,240 of DYNH01000048.1, forward strand.
GTTATCACCGGCCTGATCAAGGCCAATCTGCCTTCCCGTATCTCGTTTCAGGTTTCATCCAAGGTTGATTCCCGCACCATACTAGACTGCAACGGCGCAGAAACCCTGCTGGGAATGGGTGATATGCTCTATCTACCCCCCGGAACATCCCGCTTGCAGAGGATTCACGGAGCCTTTGTTTCTGATGCCGAAGTGCAGCGGGTTGTGGATTTCCTGAAAAAACAGGGCAAACCGGTGTATGAAAAGTCAATCCTGGAGATGAAGGACAGTGATGAAAAGGGTTCAGATTCTGAAGAAGAGGCTATGGATGAACGCTGGGAAGATGCGCTGCGTCTGGTTGCAGAGACCAGGCAGGCCAGTATCTCAATGGTTCAACGCCGTTTGAGGATCGGTTATAATCGTGCTGCCAGAATTATAGAGACGATGGAAAGGGAAGGGATGGTGGCTCCAAGTGATGGTACCAGCAAACCGCGTGAAATCTATATGGATATTGTGAATGCGTATCTTAATTCGCAGTTTACAAAATGATAAAAATACAAGCCACTTGCAGAAGTATTTTTTACCCTTCGACAAGCTGAGGCTGAACGGATAGTGTAAGTCTGTATCTTAAACAAACTGTCTGGTTATATTGCAAGAGGTAGGTCGGGTTAGGCGGTTGTATGCCGTAACCCGACATGACCATGCTGAAGGGTAAAAGGCTGTCGAGTTACGCGATGAAACTGCTAACCCGACCTACATCTGCTAAGTCCAAAATTCAGAAACAGACGGGTGATACTATGAACAGCGAACAAGTAGATTCAGAACCGATGCAAGTTGATAATGCCTCAAAAACTTCCCCTATTACCGCTGCTGCTGTGCAGTTTAACGTAAAACAGGGAGATATTGATGCAAATCTCGTATATGTCAGTGATGCCTTGACAAATGTTGCTGCTGATGGTGCCAATCTTGCTGTCTTGCCAGAGATGTGGTCAACCGGTTTTGCCTATAAGACGCTGAATGAACTGGCAGTA
>DYNH01000048.1:4349-8318 GCA_020721175.1 Trichlorobacter lovleyi
GGCATGAGCATGGTGATCGATCATAAAGGAGAGGTAATAGCTGATGCCGGTGAACAGCAGTGTGAGATATTGGCAACCCTTGACCGGCAGGCCATGGATGAATGGCGTAGCCAGATTCCATGCTTTAAGGATCGGAGACCAGAACTTTACTGAAACAGTATTGTTTCTTGACGATACGAAGTTGAAAGATTAGGTTACAATAAATTTATCTGGAGGTTCATCCCGTGGGTATGGAAATGTTCTTTACCAGCACCGGGCTGGTGGTTAAGGCTGTTCTGCTGCTGCTGATAATGTTTTCGGTAGTTTCCTGGGCTATTATTATGTACAAGTTTTTCCAGGTGCATAAGGCCTTTAGCGAATCAGGAAGGTTTATGGATTTTTTCTGGAAGACCAAGCGGTTTGATACGATTGCCGCTCAGTCAGATCGTTTTGCCAGCTCACCACTGGTCGCACTTTTTAATGAGGGTTACAGTGAACTTAAACAGTTGATGGAAGCAGATGCAGGCAAACCGGAACATGGCGGAGTAAGTACCGATCTGGGTGGAGTTGCAAACGTCTCGCGCGCATTGAGAAGAGCCACAAACCTGGAGATAAACCGTCTGGAAAAATATACTACCTTTCTGGCTACAACAGGCTCTACTTCACCATTTATCGGCCTTTTCGGTACAGTATGGGGAATTATGGTTGCCTTTGAAGGGATTGGCAAGACCGGTTCCGCATCTCTGGCGGTTGTTGCCCCGGGTATTGCAGAGGCACTAATCGCGACTGCCGTCGGTCTCGTGGCTGCCATCCCCGCTGTTATGGCTTACAACCATTTTCAGCACAAGATCAGGGTCTTGATCAAGGAAATGGACAGTTTTTCCACGGAATTCCTTAATATCGTACAGCGTAACATTGCAGGGAAGTAGGGGGATACCATGGCTATGGGTGGTAATGATGATGATCGTGGTATGATGTCGCAGATCAACGTCACCCCTCTGGTTGACGTTATGCTGGTGCTTCTGGTTATATTTATGGTAACCGCTCCGATGATGCAGCAGGGGGTTCAGGTAAATCTTCCAAAGGCTGACACCAAAGGCATGACCGCTCAGGAAGATACGGTTATCGTTACGGTGGACAATAACGGACGGACATTTATCAACAAGGATGAAGTGCCTGGTGGAGATTTGCGAACAAGACTGGCGGAGATGTTTGCAACACGCACAAAGAAAGAGGTCTTTCTGAAGGCTGACTCTGGAGTCCCATATGGTGAAGTGGTAAAGGCCATGGCCGAGATCAAGGGTGCGGGTATAGAACGGCTGGGTATGGTTACGGAGCCAGCCCAGAAGTAGTCATCATGTATCAGATCGTACAGCATAAAGAGACCGGTCTGGGTGTCACTTCTGCATTATCCCTGATATTGCACGTTTCAGTGTTTGCATTCATTTTCTGGTGGCAGCAATGGATGCCTGATACCGGTCCTGTTCAGACAACCTATTATGTTGATGTTGTCAATCTGCCTGTTGCTGATCCCCGATCCGGCAGTCCTACACAGACCGGTAATGAAGAGACTCCGGCTCCCCAGACACCAGCCCCGCCTGCAATGGCGTCTCCCCCGGCTGTTTCACGCAAACCTGATGGCAAAAAGACAGCCATACCTGAATCTGATGCCGCTGCGTTTCAGCAGCGTATGTCAAAACTGGAGGGAAAGCTGGATTCGCAACGGCAGGCAGAGGCGTTTGAAGCGCTACGCAGAAAGGTTTCTGCAAGGGGCAAGGTTGGTATGCCACGCGGAACAGGTACGGAATCTGGCAGTGACTACACAGCCTATCTGCATTCTAGACTTAAGGATGCTTTCAGGCAGACAATTAGCTTTCAGAGTAAAAATCCTTACGTAATGGTGCGTCTGACCATTGACGGAGACGGCCGGATCATCAGAACCCGTATTGAAAAAAGTAGCGGAGACAAGGTCTTTGAGCTGTCAGTAACCAGGGCCATTACCCTGGCAGAACAGTCCATTGTGCCTCCGCCCAACCACAAAGTCTACGAAGGCGCCTTTGTCTTCAAACCCCAGGGAGTTGTCCAGAAATGAAACAGTTTCTCCGTCTTATAGTACCATTCTGTCTGCTGTTTTTAATGGTGGCTGATTGTACTGCGGACAATTATATTGAAGTAACAGCATCAGGCAATCGTCTGCTTAAGCTGGCAGTTGTACCTCCGCAGCCGATGGGGGCTTCCATACGTCCGGAACTGGCCAATGAGACGGCTGATATTCATGTTTTTGATCTTAACATGTCCGGCCTTCTGACTCCTGAACGGCGTGATGCAGCGCCACTGCCCAATGGACTGGCCTTGACCCCGATGGATTATGTACCCTGGTTATCTGCCGGTTTTGATCTGCTGATTCGTGGTGAGTATGAACTGCGTGGCACAGAGTTGACCCTTGAATTCAGGCTCTATGATGTAATGGCAAAAAAACTGCTGACCTCAAAACGGTTTCTCGGAAAAGAGAAGGACCTGCGACGTTATGCCCACAACTTCAGTGATGAGGTACTTCGCGCACTAACAGGCGAGGCCGGAGCCTTTACATCAAAGATACTGTATGTATCCACACAGACAGGTAATAAAGAGCTGTTTTTAATGGATTGGGATGGCCACAACCCCAGACAGTTGACCCGAAACGGCTCCATAAACCTTTCACCTGATATATCGCCTGACGGTAAAGAGATAATCTTTACTTCATACAAGAGAGGCAACCCGGATCTATATAAAAGGGCTGTCTCCAGCACTGTGGAGGTACCGGTTTCCAGTCGCAGAGGGCTGAATATCACCGGTGCCTGGTCTCCGGATGGCTCAAAAATCGCCTTGTCTCTATCCAAGGATGGAAATACCGAGATTTACACAATGTCAAAAACCGGCTCTTCACTTAACCGTCTGACAGTAAGCCGTTCAGCCAATGTCTCTCCGGCCTGGACACCTGACGGCGGTAAGATAGTGTTTGTCTCTGACAGGCTGGGAAAACCGCAACTTTTTATCATGGATGCAAATGGCGGCAATGTTCGCAGGTTTGGCAATGGCGGTGGGTATACTGTAAACCCGTCATGGTCCCCCAAGGGTGATAAACTTGCCTTTGCAAGATCCTCCGGCGGATTTCAGATCTTTGTAATTAATGCTGACGGTACAGGTGAGATGCAGTTAACCAATCAGGGAAACAATGAAAGACCGCGATGGTCAGCAGACGGTCGGCTTATCGCCTATAGTTCCCGCCGTGGCGGACAGGAGGCGATCTATGTGATGCGTGCCGATGGTTCCGGGCAGACCAAAGTCAGTCGCAGCAGGGGTAACTGCCAGCATCCGGTATGGACACCCAGAGGTCAATAAAATTTAAATACAGCGAACAGTTGCAAAAAGATTCAGGAAATGTATAATCTGCAATAAATAATTTTCAGGATGGCTTATAAAAGCCGTTACTTACTGACAAGACAAGGAGGCAACAATGCAAAACAGATTCAGATGGGTTGTAGTGGCTCTTGGTGCTGTTGCAATGATGGCGGCAGGTTGCGCAAAGGAAGAGGTTGTCAAGAAGGATGAACCTGTTGTAGTACAGCAGACAGTCAAGCAGCAGGAACCGGTAAAGGTACCTGAGCCACCAAAGGAAGAGCCAAAACAGGCTGTTGTTGAAAAGGCTGCCGAGGCTATTGTGCTTGAGAATGTTTACTTTGATTTTGACAAGTCTGAACTGCGTCAGGATGCCCGTGACGCACTCTCCAAGAATGCCGAGACGCTGCTGAAGAAAGTTGCAGATGCCAAGGTTCAGGTAGCCGGCCATTGCGATGAGCGTGGTTCTGATGAGTACAACCTGGCTTTGGGTGATCGTCGCGCTAAGTCAGTAGCCAAGTATCTGACCACACTCGGTATAGCTGCCGAGCGTCTTTCTACCATCAGCTACGGCAAAGAGAAGCCGGCTGTTGAAGGACATGACGAAGCTGC
>DYNH01000048.1:8418-10855 GCA_020721175.1 Trichlorobacter lovleyi
ATGGAACAGCAAAAGATCAGTTCTTCAAACAATCTTACCCTGGCCAGGATGCAGCTTGCCCTTACTATCGGACGCCAGCCTGGCGATGAGGTAGACACCTCTGAAACAGCTATCCTGAAAAAGCCAGGCCAGGATATCAACAGCCTTGCGGGACTTGCCCAGCAGGAACGCCGTGAGATTCATGCTGCCGAAAAAGGCAAGGATCAGGCGGACGCCGCTGCCTTGCAGAGCAAGGCAGGGTTCCTGCCATCACTGGGCGCCATTGGTTCCTGGCAGATGAATGACAGTAACACCCCGTTTGGCCGTCAGCATGATTCATGGATGGCTGGAATCAGTCTGCGTTGGAACATCTTTGATGGTTTTCGTACCATGCAGGGAGCTGGTCAGGCCAGGGCTTCCCTTTCAGCCGCTGTAGAAAATCTGGAACAGACTCGCAAGGATGTGGATTATCAGATTCGTGAGGCATGGCTACGCAGGATAGAGGCAGAAAAACGTCTTAAAGTGGCTGCATCGGCAGTTGCATCCGCAGAAGAGGCTGTACGGCTGCTCTCAAAACGTTTTGATAATGCCCTGGCCATGATGGTTGAACTGCTGGATGCCCAGAGCGCGCTTAATCAGGCACGCGCCAATCTTGTCGAGAGTGAAGCAGGACTGACTCTGGCCACAGGCAGGCTGTACCATGCAGCAGGCATCTTTCTTAAGGAGGTTCTGTAATGTCAATATCTTTCAAATACATATCTTTTGCAGTTTTTGTTCTTGCAGGCGGATTGTTTGGCGGATGTTCCGGTTCCCATACAAAACAGCCTGTTGCTCCCCAGGTTATAAGCGGTTTGACAACCACCCAGGTTAAGGTTGAAGAAGTTCCGGAAACACTGGAGACCGTTGGCACAGTACGTGCCCGTACAAGCGCCATAGTGTCAGCCCGTATTCCAGGCACAGTATCCCTGCTGCATGTACGTGAAGGTGACAGGGTTCGCAAGGGGCAACTTCTTGCCCAACTGGAATCAAAGGAGAGTATAGCCCAGGCAACAGGTGCGTTAGCAGCTATTGATGAAGCCCAGAGGGGGCTTGAAGAGGCCCAGGCTCGCAACAGGCTGGCTCAATCTACGTTTGAAAGGTTTAAAAAACTGTATGACGAGCAGGCATTGACCAGGCAGGAGTTTGAGAGTAGACAGACAGAGCTGGAGCTTTCCAGACAGGGTGTTGCAAGGGCCGAGGCCAGGCTGCGTCAGACCCGCGAGGCAGCGCTGGCTGCTGGGGCTATGGCAGACTACAGCAAGATCATTGCACCTGTTTCCGGTATCATAACTGCTAAACAGGCAGATCTGGGAGCCACGGTATTTCCAGGCCAGCCGTTGATGACCATTGAAGATGAGGGCAGTTACCAGCTTGAACTTGCCATCCCTGAATCCAGTATCCGATCGGTGAAATCAGGCACCAGGGTTAATGTTGCAATAGACTCAATCGGCGCAGTTTATACAACACGGATAACAGAGGTAGTGCCAGCCGCTGATCCAGGAAGCAGAACCTTTATTGCAAAGACACCTGTGTCGCAGAAAGGGGTTAGAAGCGGCATGTTCGGAAGGGGAACCATTTTGTCCGGTGGTACAGTAAAGGGCATTATGATTCCACGCACAGCGATTTTTGAAAGGGGTGCCCTGACAGCGGTCTGGTCAGTTGAAAAGGATGGAATAGTCAGGATGCGACTGGTAAAGACCGGAAGGCAACAGGGGGATCGGATTAGTATCCTTTCAGGTCTTTCAGATGGAGATATGATTGTAACTGCCGGAATGGATAAGGCAGTAGATGGGGCGCGTCTGCAATCTGCAAATGGAAAAAGCAACTAGGGGTAATCTATGCAAAATCTTGGAATTGCGGGCAAGATAGCCCACGCATTTATTGATTCAAAACTAACCCCCCTGATTGTGGCAGCCTCGCTTCTACTGGGCGTTTTTGCAGTAAAGATGACCCCGCGTGAAGAAGAACCTCAGATTGTTGTGCCTATGGTAGACATCTACCTGCCGATGCCGGGGGCCACTCCGAAAGAGGTGGAAGAGCGGGTGGTAAAGCCGATTGAGGCCAAGATGTGGGAGATCAGCGGGGTTGAATACACCTACACAGCCTCCAGGCCAGGCATGGGCGTTGTAACGGTACGGTACCTTGTGGGTGAGAATATGGAGGAGTCACTTGTCAAGCTTTACAACAAGTTGATGAGCAACCGCTCTGTCCTCCCCCAGGGTGCATTGGAACCGATGGTTGTGGCTAAATCCATTGATGATGTGCCTATCCTGACCCTGACCATCTGGTCAGAAAGGTACGACCATTTAACCCTGCGTCGAGTTGCCCGGGAGATATGTGATGAGCTGAAAAAATCTGACAATGTGGCAGAGACCGAGATCAAGGGGGGGACTGCAAGACAGGTTCGTGTACAGCTTGA
>DYNH01000048.1:10955-14211 GCA_020721175.1 Trichlorobacter lovleyi
TCTGAAGACCTGTTGAAAAAAGTAGAATTTATGAAAGGGAAGACAATCCCTTCTGACATCCAGGTCAGTGTCACCAGAAATTACGGCGAAACAGCAAAAGAAAAGAATAATGAGCTGCTGTTCCATATGTTTCTGGCGGCCATATCCGTAACAATCCTGATAGCCCTTTTCATGGGATGGCGGGCCGGAGCTGTGGCAGCCATTGCCATTCCGGTAACACTTGCGCTTACCTTGTTTGTATTCTCGCTAATCGGATACACACTAAACCGGATCACACTTTTTGCACTTATTTTCTCCATTGGCATACTGGTTGATGACGCGATTGTAGTTGTGGAAAACATCCATCGCTATTTCACCACAATGAAGATGAAACCTTTGGAAGCGGCCGTGCGTGCGGTGGATGAGATTGGCAATCCGACTATACTTGCGACTGTGGCAGTTATCGCATCAATTCTGCCGATGGCCTTTGTTTCCGGGTTGATGGGTCCTTACATGCGACCGATTCCGGTGGGGGCCAGCATGGCGATGATCTTCTCAATGCTGGTTGCATTTATTGTTACTCCCTATTTTTCCTATCGTTTTATGAAAAACGAGACGCATTCTGGTTCACAGGAAAGTTCCAGCGAGATGTGGCTGACATCCCTGTACCGCAGGATCATGGGGCCTCTGCTGCATAACCCTAAATTACGTTACAGCTTTCTGGCAACAGTGGTTGTGCTGCTGTTAGGTTCATGCGCACTGATCTACGTTCAGTTGGTAACCGTAAAGATGTTGCCGTTTGACAACAAGAATGAGCTGCAGGTTATACTGGATGCGCCCAACGGCACCACCCTGGAAGAGACCTCGCGGATAGTCAGTGAGCTGACCGATGTACTCAGGCAGGAGCCGGAGGTTGCAAATTTCCAGACTTACGTCGGCATTTCCGCCCCCTTTAATTTCAACGGTCTGGTGCGACACTATTATCTCCGTAAAGGCTCCAATCTTGCGGATATCCAGGTTAACCTGTCCCACAAGGGAGAAAGGTCAATCCAGTCACATGAAATTGCCAAACGTATCAGGATACCTTTAAAAAAGGTAGCTGACCGCTACGGGGCAAGGATCAAGGTGGCGGAAATTCCACCTGGTCCACCGGTACTTTCAACACTGGTGGCAGAGGTCTACGGCCCGGATCAGGCAACCCGCATAGAGATCGCCAAAAAGGTAAAGGAGATATTTTTAAAGACAGAAGGTGTTGTTGATACTGACTGGTACCTGGAGGATCCACAGCAGAAGCTGAGTCTTGTAGTGGATCGGGAGAAGGCCGCCCTGTCTGGTGTTTCAGCAGATGACGTGGTTAAGACACTCAGGATTGCACTGGGGGGTATGGATGCTGGGATTCTGCACGACGAAAAGGAGAAAGAGGCAGTCAGCATCAACCTGAGAGTTCCTCTCAAACATCGCAGTTCACTTGCCGATCTTTCAGCTATTAATGTGCCCGGGCCATCAGGAAGTGTGCCACTTTCACAACTGGTAAAGGTAAATACATCCAGCGAAGACACCTCACTGTACCGTAAAAACCTGAAAAATACCGTCTATGTTATTGGTGATGTCGCAGGTGTAATTGAGGCGCCGGTATATGCCATTCTCAAGATGCAGCAGGAGATAGACAAAATTCCGCTGCCCGGTGGTTACAAGATTGAACAGCTTGCCTCACGCCAGCCCTGGAGTGAAGAAAAGGTTGGACTCAAATGGGATGGTGAGTGGCATATCACCTACGAGGTATTCAGAGACCTTGGAATTGCCTTTAGCGCTGTTATGGTACTGATTTATGTACTTGTTGTAGCCTGGTTCCGCAACTTTACAACTCCGTTTGTAATCATGGCGCCAATACCATTGACCCTGATCGGCATCCTGCCTGGCCATGCAATCTTTGGAGCTTTCTTTACCGCAACATCAATGATCGGTTTTATTGCCCTGGCAGGCATTATAGTTCGTAACTCTATTATTCTGATTGATTTTACAGAGCTGCGCCGTGCAGAAGGTATGCCGCTTGATGAGGCGATCATTGATGCAGGAGCTGTCCGGTTCAGACCAATACTGCTGACTGCCGCTGCAGTTGTTGTGGGCAGTATAGTTATCATTTTTGATCCGATTTTTCAGGGACTCGCAATTGCTTTGATGTGTGGAGAGCTGGCTTCAACCTCCCTTTCGATGATAACCATCCCGATTCTGTACTTCCTTGTGCAGCGCCGTGCTGAAAACAAGAAAAAAGCATCATCTGGGCATGTTGAATGTGTACAATAGAATTATCCCCAGTCTTCATCGTTCCCACGCAACGATGAAAAAACAGTGTCATTCCCGATGGTGTAATCGGGAATCTATACTGCGAACGGCATCTTAATGCGGTTTAATCGTTCCCACGCTCCAGCGTGGTAACGCATCCCCGGACGCTCCAGCGTCCGGAAATTACCAACATCTTCAGCCAGCTCCCTTTTTCAGTAACTTTCAGGAATCCATCTGCGGTTTTTCATCGTTACATGGTCATCGTAGCTTGCCTTCATATCCCGCTTGGGCAGTTTTATATTTTTATGCGGCTTCACTTGATATGGAAACAGACTCAGAAAATGTTTTAAAAAGTTCAAACGTGCGCGCTTTTTGTCGTCGGAACGGATGATATGCCAGGGAGCCCAGGCGGTATCAGTGGCATCAAGCATCATGTCTCTCGCCTTAGAGTAATCATACCAGTGTTCCAGTGATTTCAGATCCATCGGTGAGAGTTTCCACTGTCTCAGCGGATCCTCGATACGCGCCTCAAAACGTCTGGCCTGTTCTTCATTGCCCACCTCAAGCCAGTATTTTACCAGCGTGACACCGCTATCAATGATAAACTGCTCTACGGATGGGCAGACCTGAAGAAAGTGGCGCTGCTGTTCCGTGGTGCAGAAGCCCATTACATACTCCACACCTGCCCTGTTGTACCAACTGCGGTCAAAGATCGCCACTTCACCGGCTGCAGGAAAATGCTGCATATAGCGTTGCATGTACATTTGGGTCTTTTCACGCTCATTAGGAGCTGGTAAGGCATTGACACGGAATATACGCGGACTGACCCGCTCAGTAAGCGCCTTGATGGTGCCTCCTTTACCGGCTGCGTCACGACCTTCAAACACCACCACAACCCGCTGACCAGTCTCCTTTACCCATTCCTGAAAATGGCACAGCTCACGTTGCAGCACACCCAATTCCTTCTCATACTGTTTGCCGCTGATCTTTTCAG
>DYNH01000049.1 GCA_020721175.1 Trichlorobacter lovleyi
CCCTTGACTATTGATATCAATATTGATACTAATAATCTATGCCAACTGTTACCGACATCATTAATGAAATGCGCAATAATGCCTCTGGAGTCCGATTTGCTGACCTCTGTAATGTCTGCGATCACTATTTTGGACAAGCCAGACAGACAAGCGGTAGTCACCGGGTATATAAAACTCCATGGATTGGTGACCCGAGAGTGAATATTCAAAATGACAAGGGCAAGGCAAAAGCGTATCAGGTTCGGCAAGTACTGAAGGCTATTGAAAGGATGGGAATGGAGCATGGCACAGAAAAACGATAAATCCAATAAATACACCTATCGGGTTACCTGGTCGAATGATGATTCCGAGTATGTTGGGCTCTGCACAGAATTTCCGAGCCTTAGCTGGCTTGCAGCCACGCCCGAAGCAGCACTTAAAGGTGTATGCAAGCTTGTAGATGAAGTTGTTGGCGACATGGTACGAAATGGAGAAGCTGTCCCCGAGCCACTTGCCACAAAACATTTCAGCGGAAAGTTTATGGTTCGCGTTCCGCCTGAACTGCATCGTGAGCTTGCAATACAAGCCGCCGATGCCGGAGTGAGTCTCAACCGGATTGCCAGCGCAAAATTGAGCCACTGAAAAACAGTACCGCAGCATGTATTCAAATCGCATGAACTACGACTAAATTATTGATGATCTTACCGAGGCAATTCTCCAACAAAAAATCTGCGAGATAGAGTACCACTCTTTTGGTGATGATAAGCTTAAACACTTCAAGATCGATCCTCTTCGTTTTTTCGAGCGCAATGGGGGATTGTATGTTTTCATCAGATCAACATCATATGGTGACATCAGAATCCTGGCTGTAGAGCGGATACAGAGCATATCAATTCTGAATGCACCGTTTGACCAGCCAAAAGACTTTGATCCAGATGCACTTCTTGATAATGCATTTAGCATTTTTTATGACGACCCCGTTACAGTAAAAGTCAGATTTCCTGCTGATCAGGCACGTTACATTGAGGAACGCCGTTGGGCAAAAGACCAAAAAATCACCAAGTCAAAGGACGGGTTCATCGTTCTCACCATGAATACATCCGGCTGGTTTGATGTCAAACGATGGATACTTTCCTTCGGTCCCGATGCGGAATTGCTAGAACCGGCAGAGATGCGAGAAGAATTAAAAATCTCTTCCCACCCGTCAAGGGCTGTGTCGATATAGATACAGAGGTTTTTGAATCCGTGGATTTCATCTTCACGGTCAAAAACACCTGATACTCTGCGGGATTGACGGCATCCCTCTGCCTCAAAGGAAACCATCCTTTTACGAACCTGAGCAAGTATCTGATTTATGAACTGGCGTTCCATGCAGCGCCCCCTTTTCATGCAGCTATAATCGACATTTAACCCCTGCGTATGCCATAAATTGGACATTGGAATAGTCAAAAGAGTACCGCTGACACTTTGACCGATTATTGACACAGATTGACGTGGGTTTGAATGAAACCGGTGTTTATAGATACCTCGGCGTTTTTTGCCCTGCTTGATGCCGACGATGCCGGTCATCCCGAGGTAAAAGTGGCCTGGTTGAAACTGCTTGAAACCAATGCTTTGCTGGTGACCAGCAACTATATTCTGGTGGAAACCTTTGCACTGATGCAGATAAGACTTACTGGACGTATCCGTTATTCACCGGCTGCACTAATCTCCATTTCAGAAATTGATGACATCTGGATTCTCCTTTTGCGATCTTAATTAGACACGCCTGGAGAGTGACATTTTCAGTCATTCCATCTTGATTCCTGCACCCTGATATCGTTTCAGGCCTCGTTGCATATCCTCAATAATCTCTTCCCGCAACCACTGCGGCTCCAACAGTTCGGCAATACTGTGCCTATTTTGACAAAGGCGCTGTCAATATCCACCATAATCGAGCTGCCCTTGTAGATGCCGGAAGCCTGCGATCGCCTTGATTACCTCGACCAGTTGACCGGCCCACTGGTGCTTTTCTCGTTTTGGCATTGTTTTCTTACCTTTCCTGATACCTTACAGGTCATCCAGATAATGGGCATTGCATCTGGAGCAACAGTAATGGCTGTACAGAAAATGCCGACTTTCAGCTTGGTAGCAGCCTTTGAAGAGTGAGTGGATTTGGTTATGGCAACCTCATGAACGTAACAGTTTATCTGCAACTGTTTCTATGAATAACACAAGGAGGCTACAAAATTGGACGCATAGATCAGAACTTACTCGTTATCAGTGGTGCCGAAACTGCGCTGCGTTGTCTTAACCCTTTACAAATTCGATGTTTTTAATATTCCATAACGATCACTGGTCTTAAAAAACTTGTCGTATCAATGCGAGTATGCTAATTTTTCCTAATTTCGCCAAACAATTAATTTATTACGCTGTCTTTGTTATCGGAGGAGCTACCATTGAATCAGTTCTACAAGAATCTAGCCCTGTGGCTGGTCATCAGCCTGATGATGATCATGCTGTTCAACATGTTCCAGAAGCCTCGCGTCATCGAGGATCAGTTAAGTTTCAGTGAGTTGATGTCGCAAATAAACGAAAACCGGATCAAATCCGTTATGCTTCAAGGCAATGAAGTAACCGGAAAATATCTGGACAAGGAAGGCAAAGAGAAATCTTTCCGCAGCTACAAACCAACCTTTGACGCAGACCTGACTGAAAAACTGCTGGAGAAAAAGATAACAATACAGGCCAAACCCGAGGAAGAACGTTTTTCCTGGTTTTCGATCTTTATCTCCTGGTTCCCGCTGCTTCTGCTGGTGGGTATCTGGTTATTCTTCATGCGTCAGATGCAGATGGGTGGGGGCAAGGCCATGTCCTTCGGCAAGAGTCGTGCAAAACTGTTGACCGAGGCCCATGAAAAGAAGACCTTTGATGATGTTGCAGGCATTGAAGAGGCAAAAGAAGAACTTCAGGAAATTATCGCCTTTTTGAAGGAACCCAAAAAGTTTACTGCCCTTGGCGGCAAGATACCCAAGGGCGTGTTACTGGTAGGCCCCCCTGGAACCGGAAAAACCCTTTTGGCGCGTGCTGTGGCCGGTGAGGCTGGGGTGCCGTTTTTTTCCATATCAGGCTCGGATTTTGTTGAGATGTTTGTTGGTGTAGGCGCCAGTCGTGTCCGTGATCTTTTTATGCAGGGAAAGAAAAACGCCCCATGTATTATCTTTATTGACGAGATTGATGCTGTGGGCCGGCACCGCGGCGCTGGTCTTGGAGGCGGCCATGATGAACGGGAACAGACACTTAACCAGTTGCTGGTTGAGATGGATGGTTTTGAATCAAATGAAGGTGTAATCCTGATTGCAGCTACCAACCGCCCGGATGTCCTTGATCCTGCCTTGTTAAGGCCAGGCCGCTTTGATCGCCAGGTAGTGGTGCCTCGCCCTGACGTTAAGGGACGGGAGCAGATACTTCTGGTGCATGCCAAAAAGGTGCCACTGACCCCGGAGGTTAATCTTGAGGTAATAGCCCGTGGAACGCCGGGATTCTCAGGAGCTGATCTGGCAAACCTTGTTAATGAGGCTGCCTTGCTGGCTGCCCGTCAGGACAAGGCAACTGTGGATCCCCAAGACTTTGATGCCGCAAAGGACAAGGTTCTGATGGGCGCTGAACGTCGCAGCATGGTTATTTCAGATGAAGAAAAGAAGAGTACCGCATACCATGAAGCTGGCCATACCCTGGTTGCCAAGATGGTTCCAGGAAGTGATCCTATCCATAAGGTCTCTATTATTCCCCGTGGCCGTGCCCTGGGTGTTACCATGCAGTTGCCGATTGAGGACAAGCACAGCTATAACCGGGAGATTCTGCTGGGCAAGATAGCCGTTCTGATGGGTGGCCGTGCAGCCGAAGAGCTGATCTTTCATACCTTTACAACAGGTGCTGGCAATGACATTGAGAGGGCCACTGACATGGCGCGCAAGATGGTCTGCGAATGGGGCATGAGCGACCTGATGGGTCCTGTATCCCTGGGTAAAAAGGATGAATCCATATTCTTGGGCCGTGATATGGCCATGCACAAGAACTTCAGTGAAGAAACAGCCATCAAGATTGATGAAGAGATCAAGCGGATTGTTGATGAAAGCTACAACCGTGCAATTACCATCCTGCGTGATCATGAGCACAGTCTGCACAGGCTGTCACTCTGTTTGATGGAAAAAGAGAATCTTACCGGTAATGAGGTTGATGACATTATTGCCGGCAAAGGCCCGGACTGTACAGGCAAAAAACCGGAACCGCCAAAACCACCAGTTGAACAGATTGAAGAAGAACCCAAGCCATTGGATCTGCAGGCTTGAATGAACAGGGTTTAAGGGCAGATGGCAGGCAACAGGGGCTGAAAGTTCGCCCGTTGTTACTTGCCACACCTGCCGAGGCAAGGAGAGAACTGGAGAGGATTGGAGTGGATCCGACCGGTATCTCGCTGATGCTGCCCAAACTGGAACACCATGCTGTTTTGTTGCACTCAGTCAGATCCGCTGCTGCCAATATTCTTAAACAGGAAATGCTTTCCCTGGGTGGAGATGCCGCTGTAGCCAGAGGAACCGTATCATGCTCGGTACCGGTAACCGATACGCTTCTGATTGGCACGCTCAGGCAGTTACTAACGCTCTGCAAAAAACTTGCAGGTCAGCCGTTTGGACTTAGCAGTCTGGCAACAGAAGTCTCTTTACTGTTGGAAAACATCCGTCAATTACCAACCTTTTGGCAGACATCCAGGCGCAGGCTTACTCTTAAACGTCCACTAATCATGGGTATCCTTAACGTAACCCCTGATTCCTTTTCAGACGGAGGCTGTTACTTCGATCCCTCCAGGGCAGTTGAACATGCCCTGCAGATGGAGAAAGAAGGCGCTGATCTGATAGATGTTGGTGGTGAAAGCAGCCGCCCTGGAGCTGAAAATCTTCCTGCCGATGAGGAGCTTAAACGGGTTCTGCCTGTAATAGAAGCCCTTGCCAGCAGGCTCTCCATACCGGTTTCAGTTGATACCTGGAAAAGCAGTGTAGCGGATGCCTGTCTGTCAGCAGGGGCTGAGATTATAAACGACATCAGCGGGCTGAATTTTGATCCACTGCTTGCTGATATTGTTGCATCTAAAAGGGCTGGCCTGGTTCTAATGCATACAAGAGGCAATCCCGAACAGATGCAGGAGAATACCTTCTATAAAGACTTGATGGGTGAAGTTGCAACCGGTCTGAAGCTCTCTGCCGAGAAAGCCCTCAAGGCAGGTATATCAAGAGAGATGATTGTACTGGATCCCGGTATAGGTTTTGCCAAGGACAAAGCTGGCAATCTTGAAATCATGCGTCGTCTGCCGGAACTGCTCGGGCTTGGATACCCGCTGATGATCGGCACATCTCGCAAGTCTTTTATCGGCAAGGTACTGGAACTTGAATCAACTGCCGATCGCCTTTTTGGAACTGCTGCAACTGTGGGATATGCTGTCTCGGCAGGGGCCAGAATCTTGCGTGTGCATGATGTAAAGGCCATGAAGGATGTTGCCTTGATGACAGATGCCATAATCAGCCAACCACCCTGAACTTCCCGGAGCATCAATGAATTGCCCCATAGACCTGACAGGCATCAGTGACAGCATTATTCTGGCTCTGCTGATCTATATATTTTCTCTGCTGATCCGGCGTGATGTGGCGTTAAGACTGCTGGGGGTTATGGGGATACTGGTCCTTTTTTCCCTGATAGCCCGCCTGAGCGGTTTTGTTCCTCTAATACGTGTTACTGATACGATCATACTCTCCATGCCAGTTATCCTGGCTATCATCTTTCAGAATGACTTGAAGCGCGCGCTGCTGATGATTGGCAAACGTCCCCAGCATACTGCCATTGCACCGGAGGATAACACTGTTGATGAGGTTCTGCGCGCCCTGGCAGATTTGGCAAGTCGTCAGATTGGAGCCCTGATTGTTGTAGTCAGGCAACAGCCGATTGAACACCTGATTCAGGTGGGAACAGACATAGATGCCAAGGTGACCAGCGAACTGCTTAATTCGATCTTTTTGCCATATTCACCAATACATGATGGGGCGGTTATCCTGCACAAAAGCAAGATTACCCGTGCCGGATGTGTTTTACCACTTTCACACAACCCGGATATTTCAAAGAGTTTCGGTACCAGACATCGTGCGGCGCTGGGTCTTTCCGAAATGTCAGATGCCCTGGTGCTTGTTGTGTCTGAGGAGACCGGCAAGATATCTGCTGTTCAGAACGGCAAGATTAGCTATGATATTGACACGCTGGAGCTGAAAAAACTTCTCAGGAAGTCAATGGGGCAGCACAACTGAACCTGCTGAAGGAGCAATCCGGAATGAAAAAACTGTTTGGCACCGATGGTGTGCGAGGCGTTGCAAATGTATTTCCAATGACCACTGAGACAGCCATGCAACTCGGAAGGGCCGCAGCTTATATCTTCAAAAGTGGCAAACGTCGCAGGCACAGGATCGTGATCGGCAAGGACACACGGCTTTCCGGGTATATGCTTGAAAGCGCATTAGTTGCCGGCATCTGTTCCATGGGAGTTGATGTCTTGCTGGTGGGACCGTTGCCTACACCTGGCATAGCCAATATTACAAAATCAATGCGAGCTGATGCAGGGGTAGTTATATCCGCTTCCCACAACCCGTTTCAGGATAACGGGATTAAATTTTTTTCCGCTGATGGTTTTAAATTGCCTGACGAGATTGAACTCAAGATTGAAAGGCTGCTAGACTCAAAGAAGATCGAATCATTACGTCCCACAGCCAGCGAAGTAGGCAAGGCATTCAGGATAGATGACGCGGCAGGCCGTTATATTGTATTTCTGAAAAATACATTTCCGTCCGAGCTTGATCTGGCGGGCATGAAGATTGTGCTTGATTGTGGTAACGGCGCAGCCTACAAGGTGGCTCCTTCGGTCTTTGAAGAGCTGGGGGCTGAGGTGATACCACTGGGTGTAAAGCCTAATGGCACCAACATCAATGCCGGCTGTGGTTCTCTGCATCCTGAAGTGATCAGCGAAGCGGTTAAAAGCCACCGGGCCGATATAGGCATAGCCCTTGATGGTGATGCAGACCGGGTGATTGTCTGTGACGAGTTTGGCAATGAGGTAAACGGCGATCAGATTATGGCTATCTGTGCCACTGATATGATCAGACGTAAAAAGCTGAAGAAAAAGACCCTGGTTGCCACTGTAATGAGTAACATGGGGCTTGATATTGCCCTGCGCAGGTTGGGAGGAAGAATCATCAAGACCGCCGTGGGCGACCGTTACGTTGTGGAAGAGATGATACGGGGAGGATATACCCTGGGAGGGGAACAGTCCGGGCACCTAATCTTTCTTGAACACAATACAACCGGCGATGGTGTGCTGGCGGCGCTGCAACTGCTGGCTGTTATGCGCCGTCGGGAAAAGCCGCTGTCAGAGCTGGCTGAAGTAATGATTCCGCTTCCACAGGTGCTTGTTAATGTGCGTGTGAAGGAGCGGCAGGATATTATGGCTATTCCTGAGGTTGCTGCCGCCATTAAAGGGATTGAAGAAAAACTTGGCAATGAGGGACGTACACTGATCCGTTATTCAGGCACAGAGCCGCTGTTAAGGATAATGCTGGAGGGGCAGGATAAATACGAGATTAAGACCTGGGCCAATGAAATCGCTGACCTGGTCAGGCAACGGATAGGAGAGAGATGAGATGGCAAAACTTGGGCTGAATGTTGATCATTTTGCAACTGTTCGTCAGGCAAGGCTGGGTGCAGAGCCTGATCCTGTAATTGCTGCGGCAATGGGAGAACTTGCCGGGGCCGAGGGGATTACTATCCATCTGCGGGAGGATCGACGTCACATTCAGGACAGAGACCTTGAAATAATGCGCAAGACTGTCAAGACAAAGTTTAATCTTGAGATGGCGCCCAGTGTTGAAATGGTGGATATTGCCTGCCGTGTAAAGCCGGATCAATGCACACTGGTACCGGAAAACAGAGAAGAACTGACCACAGAGGGGGGACTGGATGTTGTTGCCCATCTGGTAGGTATAAGTCTTTCAGTCAACACACTTCATGCAGCGGGCATCAAGGTCAGTCTGTTTATTGACCCTTCGCCGGATCAGATTAATGCTTCTTATATGACCGACGCCGATGCAATAGAGATTCACACCGGCAGGTATGCCGATGCACAGGATGAAAAAGCAAGACAACAGGAACTTGAAGCTATCAGGGATGCAATTGTACTTGGGCATAAACAGGGACTTACCGTTCATGCCGGACATGGGCTTAACTATGTAAACATCATTCCACTGGCAAGGTTTTCCGGAATTGAGGAGTTTAATATCGGCCACAGCATTGTTGCCCGGGCCATGTATGTGGGACTTGACCAGGCTGTCAGGGATATGGTCAGGTTGATCAGGCAGTAGCGTGATACTGGGCACTGGCATTGATACCGTAGAAATTGCCCGTTTTCAGAGGTTTATTGATGAAGGGAATCAGGCGCTGCTTAATCGTCTGTTTGCCGTGGCTGAACTGGAGTGCTGTGTCAGTAAAAAACAGGCTGCGTCATGTCTGGCTGGCCGTTTTGCTGCAAAAGAGGCCTTTGTAAAGGCCCTGGGCACAGGTTTGAGGGATGGCCTGAACTGGATTGAGATTGAAGTGGTGAATGATCTGCTTGGCAAACCTTCTATTAAGCTGTCCGGGGTTACAGAAAGGATATTTCTCAACAGAGGGTCTGCTGCTATTCACCTTTCAATCTCACATGACGGGGCAAATGCAGTGGCAATAGTCATACTGGAGGCGGCCTGAATCTGTTCAGGCTTGATTCTTTCAGTTTTTTTGGCATACATCTAACAAAACCTTTAAGGAGTAATTGATATGAAGACCGTTGCTGATATTATGACAAAAGAACTTATTACGGTCAGTAAAGAAACAACCATCAGAGAACTCGCTGAACTCTTTGTCAACCACAGGGTCAGCTCTCTTCCGGTGGTTGATACAAACGGCAAGCTGGAAGGGATAGTCACTGAATCCGACCTGGTTGAACAGAGCAAGAATGTCCACCTTCCAACCGTCATCAGCCTGTTTGACTGGGTTATCTATCTTGAATCAGAAAAAACACTTGAAAAAGAACTGAAAAAGATGGGGGCCAGAACAGTTGCAGACATCTATCAGGCCGAAATCATATCAATCCCCCCCAATGCATCACTTAGCGAGGCGGCAGATATGATGAGCGGACATCACACAAATTCCCTGCCGGTGGTTGAAAGTGGTGAACTGGTAGGAATTGTTGCCAGAATTGACATAATCCGTACCCTGCTGACTTGAAATGCAGATTCAAGCAACCAAGGCCTGGGATCCAGAAGCTTTTTCCTTTGCCGTTGTCAGTTGTTCACAGGAAGAAACAGAGGCACTGGGACGTGCCATTGGCAGCTTGCTGGAACCAGGGGATGTTGTCACCCTGTCCGGCGAACTTGGAGGGGGTAAAACCTGTCTTGTGCGTGGCATAGTTAGCTCTGTAGCGCCTGATAGTGCAGCGCTGGTCTCATCACCTACCTTTGCCCTGTTGCACGAATATCCTGGACAACCGGCCGTGCTGCATTATGACTGTTATCGTCTGCACGGCATTGATGATGCATTTGAAGCAGGTCTTGAGGATCAGTTGCAAGGCAATGCTGTCTATCTGATTGAATGGCCTGATAAAATTTCAGAAATTATTAAGAATGAACGGCTTGAACTGCTTTTTGAGTATGACGGAGAAACAAGCCGTAGAATATCATTTTTACCCCACGGCCCCCGTGCGATTGCACAGGTAAAGAAGCTTTCCTCGTGGTGTTTTGCTCCGAGTTTTTAAAAGCATCTCAGATTCAAGGTTCCTCCACTCCTCCCAGTAGCCTCAGAATGGCGTCGTTGTGAGGGTTTGCGTTAAACTGACCTGCCAACTGTTCCACAGCAACTTCAGGCTCCCCGCTAATCTCGCTCCATATACCGAGGAGAGGCGCTCCACAAAGCAAGCCGATCTGGCGTGGTGTTACTTTTTCAGCCAATCCGGGATTGGGCGGATAACGATTTATGATGACCCCTTTCACATCAATATCCATCTGTCCGGCAGCAAAGCAGGTCAGCAGACTGTGGTTGATTGAGCCGAGGCCTGGCCTGGCTACAACCATTATCGGCAGTTCCAACTGTTTAACCAGATCGGCAACTAGCAGGCCGCCGTTAAGCGGAACCATCAGCCCCCCAGCCCCTTCAACAATCATAAATTCGTATCTTTCAGCCAACCTCTTGTAACAGGCTGCAATCCGGCTGAATTCAATCTTGATCCCGTCTGTTGCAGCAGCTTCAGCCGGCGCTACAGGTTCTGCAAGACGATATGGGGCAACATCTTCATCACAATCAACCCCGGCTGCCCAGGCCAGAAATTCAGCATCATCCGATATCAGTTCACCGTTTCGCAGTTCACAACCGCTGGTAACCGGCTTCATCACCCCTGCCTTTACTCCCCTTAGTCTCAGTATACGTGCAAGAGTTGCAGCAACCATGGTTTTTCCGACACCGGTGTCAGTGCCGGTAATAAAGATTCCGTTATTCACCGCAGTATCTCCCTGGAAATCTCCAGTCCCTGATCCTGAATCATCCTGATATCTTCTTCAGAACTGCGTCCTTTTTTGGTAAGGTAATTACCTGTCATAACACCGCTGGCTCCGGCCAGAAATATCCATGACTGCAACTCCATCAGATTACGCTGTCTCCCGCCGCAGATCGTTATATGAGCATCTGGCAGTATCAGGCGAAATATTGCGATAGTCTTAAGGCACTCAAGAGGGGATAACGGAGCAACACCGGCCAGAGGTGTTCCGGAAACCGGATCCAGAAAGTTGATCGGCACTGAATCCACCTCAAGTTCCCGCAGGGTAAAGGCCAGTTCAATCCGCTGTGCCATACTTTCTCCCATACCAAACAATCCGCCACTGCAGACCCTCAGACCTGCCTCTTTGGCAAGCCTTACAGTTGCGACATCATCATCATAATCATGGGTTGTACAGATTTGATTAAAAAAGCTGCGGCCTGTCTCCAGATTGTGGTGATATGTGACCAGACCTGCGTCCTTTAGTCTGTACACCGCATTTTTGGTAACTGTTCCCAGTGACGCACCCGGGGCTATCAGATTTTGAGACCTGATTGACTTAATCGCTGAACAGACCTTTTCAAGCTCATAACCTTCATCAATGCCACTTCCACTGGTCACAATCCCGAAACAGGCGGCACTGTTTTGCGCTGCATCTCTTGAACCTTCCAGCAGACTGTCATTTTCCAGCAATGGATAACAGGCTACACCGGTGTTATGATATGAAGACTGGGCGCAGAAGGCGCAGTTTTCCGGACAGAGTCCTGATTTTGCATTAATGATTGAACAGATTGCAATACGGTTGCCGAAGCGGTTCTCCCTGATACGGCTGGCAGCAGAGAACAGTTCAGGCATTGATTCACGGGGCAGTGCCGCGAGAGCCAGCGCCTGATCAGGTTGGAGCAGACATCCTGTGCAGATTTCATCGCAATATCTTTCAAGTGTAGTGTTCAAGAAATGTCCCTAACCGGTTATAGAAACTACCTCATCATATGTGGTTACACCTTCCAGCATCTTGCGGACTGCCAGCTTGCGCAGAGAGGCAAAACCATCCTGCTCGGCTGCCCTGACAACATCACCAAGGTCGAGATTTTCAGTTATCAGGCCTTTTATCCTGTCGTTTATCTCAAGGATTTCAAAGATGCCGGTACGGCCCTTGTAGCCTGTCCCGCGACATTCCTTGCAGCCTTCCCCTTCAAAGACGGTTGCCTCTTCAGTCAGTTGCAGGTATTTGCACTCTTCATGCGAAAGCCTTCTTGAAACCTTGCACATTGGACAGATTCGACGCAGCAGACGCTGGGCGATTATGCCAATAACCGTAGCACTAATCAGATAGGATGGAACGCCGAGATCCAGAAGTCGGGCAATTGACGACGGGGCATCGTTGGTATGCAAGGTAGAGAGCACAAGGTGACCGGTCAAGGCGGCCTGAACTGCATTATCGGCCGTTTCTTTGTCACGTACCTCACCAACCATGATTATATCTGGATCCTGGCGAAGGATAGTGCGCAGAATATTTCCAAAGGTTACGCCGATTGCCTGCTGCACCGCAATCTGGTTAAACTCCTCCATCACCATTTCAATTGGGTCTTCAATAGTAACAATATTTACTTCCGGTGAAGAAAGTGTCCGCAGGGTAGAGTAGAGGGTGGTTGTCTTTCCGCTGCCTGTGGGGCCGGTAACCAACATTATTCCGTTGGGACGATGGATAAAGCTATTAAACAGTGCATACTCTCTGGCATAGAAACCGATAGAGTCCAGTTCCTGAAACAGGATATCAGGATCAAAGATACGGATAACCACCTTTTCGCCAAAGGCAGTCGGAACAGTTGATACCCTCAGTTCAACCTCTTTGCTGTTATGGCTGGTCTTGATCCTGCCATCCTGTGGACGACGTTTTTCTGCCAGATCCATACGTGAAAGTATTTTGATACGTGAAACTATCGGCGCATGTAATTGCTTGGGTAGCAGGTGAATATTGTGTAACATCCCGTCAAGCCTGAAACGTACCAGACACTTATCCCGCTTGGGTTCAATATGGATATCACTGGCACGTTGATCAAATGCATATGAAAGTAAAAAATCAACAGCCATGATGATATGTCGATCTGTTCCCTCTGGTTCGTTTTCTCCCTTTAACTTGAAGAGCTGCTCCAGGTTGCCAAGATCTATGTTTACAGAGGACTCGTTCTCGGCCGCCGCCAGCGAAGCCCTGAACCCGAAAAATTCCCGCAGCAGCTTTTGTATGTCACTGCAAGAGCTGAGAATTCTTCTTACCTTGATCCGGTGTGCAGTTGAAAACTCCTGTAATACCTGATCATTAAAAGGGTCTGCAACAGCAATCGCCAACTCTCCATCCCTGGCCTCAACCGGTACAATCAGATGCTTTAGTGCAAAGGGACGTGGAATATAAGAAGTTACAACATCAAGATCCAGACGAAGCGGGTCAATCTTTAGATACGGAATGTTAAGATACGCTGCCAGTGATTCTGTAATGGCGTCTTCGGAAAGGATTCTGCCATTCCCCCCCGGGGTTTCCAGGTTAAACGAAGCAAGTACCTGGGCAGGTGAAGGCATTTCACCCCCCCTGTGCATACGTCTTCCGGCAAACTGGGGGCCAGCCGCCAGACGGGCCTCCTGGGACTTGTATCTGGCAAGGACTGAAGAGCGGTGTTCAGCAGAGATCAGGTTTCGTTTAAAAAGTATATCAATAAGAAAATCAATGGTCAGTTTTGGCTGTTCTATCATGTTATCCGCTTGTTAGTTAACCAGCTTGTTTTTTTTAACTGCATCTTCACGTTTTTGAGCAATTCTCTGGCTGACTGCATTCAGTACTTCTTCCTCGCTATATTTGGGTTTAGCCGTCAGTCTAGGCATCTGCGTATCAAATTCATTTGCCATTTTTTCATTCATCTCATCATGCTTGGCCAAAGCCTCCAGCACTTGCTTCTTCTGATCTTCATAAAAAATACTGTCTCCAGCCAGATCCAGTGCGCTCTTGATCATGCCGCGCATGGTTATGGCAAGCAGAGCAAGCGACACAATGTCCTCCAGCCAATAATCAAAGCTGCGCTCTTGCACCATAATACCTGCCAGCAGTCCAGCAGATGCCATCAAGGCACCAAAAAGGTTGCCCAGAAAACGAAATTCCGCCCCTTCCGTATAACCTGGTTTGCTCTTTTCAACCTTATTGGCCATCAGGCATAACCTCCAGACTGTAACCGTTATTTAAGGCAACTGCAAAAATTAAACCGAAAGAAGATGAATTATAACATAGTATTCAATACAGATGAGCCTCTAACATAAAGTAAAGACTCTTGCAAAGATATTCTCTGTCCCACCGCAAATGGGCGTTAAACTAAAAAAAGGTAACTATTGATTACAATAGGGGAGCGCAGGCATCCTGCCTGCGTTTCGAGCGGCTTCATGCTCGAA
>DYNH01000050.1 GCA_020721175.1 Trichlorobacter lovleyi
ATCACCAAATGAGTAATCTGCCACAAATCCAACCATAATTTGTGATGGAAATGGCCATGCCTGACTTGCTACATAGCGAACATTCCTGATGGTTACGCCGGTCTCTTCAATGGCCTCACGTATGGCACATTCTTCAAGAGACTCTCCTACATCCAGAAAGCCGGCAACAAGACTGTAACGGCCTCTTGGCCATTCTGGTTTGTGGATCAGGAGCAACTGATCATCACGACGTATCAGAACTATGGCGCAGGGATGAATATGAGGGTAATGCTCCTTACCACAAGCAACACACTTTTTACCCCAGCTCTCCGGCAGTTGCTCAAGATTTCCTGTACAGTGTGAACAGTAATTACTCATTGATTGCCAATGCAGAAGATGTTTCCCTATGCCGGCAACAGTCATCAAATCAACTGGTATCTGGTCTTGAAAGGCATTAAAAGGCTCTGAAGTCAGTTCTTCAGGGATAATGGCATCTGACGGAACAGAGACCGTCCGCACCGGTCTGCCTTCAAGTGAAGCAAACGATAGTGGCAGTTCTTTCAGTGCAAGCCATTCAGGCTTGCCACCCTCCGGCAAGGACAGTTTGTCGCCTTCCCTTTTCATCAGCACTGAACCACCTTGTAAGAACACCCAGATTCCTTCGTCATCAGACGGAACCTGCGGGGTAGTATGCAGGACAAAACCCTCAGGCAATGCCTGACGGTTAAAAGGAAGGTTCACGGTTTCAGGGTAAGGCAGCTTGATTTCGCTGTTTAATGGTGACAGTTGTCTTTTAAGTGCTGCAACAGTGGCGGGATGCTTGCAGGAAGCGCCGGAAAATATGTCTGACATGACTTAGTTATCATCCTTTTCGTAACAGTCTTGTCTCTTCATAGCAGAGCTGCGGCAATATTTACAGAAAAAAAGCATCTTCTCTGTTATCACGCTACAGGTGGAAATAACGTAAAACTTAGATAGTCAACTATATAGCAAACGGTGTCTTTATGCGGTATCTATTAATGAGGTTTACGTAGACACCTTTATCCGGAGGATGTGGCTGATTATCATGGGCTGAAGATGAAATGTAAAACAGTATATTAGCAAGTTCCAAGTCCCTTAAGTGTTGCTTAATTGCCCTGTCTGCCTCAATGCCTCATAAAGCACAACAGCCACTGCGTTTGAGAGGTTCAGGCTGCGCACCTTGCCAGGCATCGGGATGGTCAGACATCTACCCTGATTGGCATTCAGCAGATCAGCAGGCAATCCTGCTGTCTCCTTGCCAAAGACCAGAAAATCACCTGGCTGGTAGATTCCTTGATCATAACAACTTCTGACCACTTTTGTGCTGAGGTACCAGAAACGTGCATCTGGATAATATTGCTGCAGCGCTTCAATATCCTTCCACTGCTTTAGCTCAACCTTGTCCCAGTAATCAAGACCGGCCCGTTTAAGGTAGCGGTCTGCAATGGAAAATCCAAGCTTTCCAACAAGGTGCAGAACCGCGCCGGTGGCGGCGCAGAGGCGGGCTATATTTCCGGTATTAGGCGGTATTTCAGGTTCTATCAACACAATCTGGAATTTTTGCATCTGTTGTGTATACCACAAGACAGTTTCAGTCGGCTTGCATTTTTTGTTTGTCAGGGCTAGGATACAACAGATTTCAGATTATAATTGCCAATGAGGAATGCTAATTATGAAAATTATCGTTACAGATGAAGTTGCCGAGCAGGGGCTTGCCTTATTGAAACAGGACCCTCGTATTGAGATGGATATCCGTCTGGGGCTTAAAAAAGAAGAACTGCTGGATATTATAGGTAATTATGATGTGATTATTACCAGAAGCGGCACCACGGTTGACAAGGCCCTGCTTGATGCGGCAGGTAACCTGAAGATGGTGGCCAGGGCTGGTGTGGGAATAGACAACGTTGATGTGGAATATGCCAGTGCAAAGGGAGTAATTGTGGTTAACGCCCCTTACGGAAACACAAACAGTGCGGCTGAACATACACTTGCACTGCTGCTGGCTGCCTGCCGCAATGTTACAATGGCCAATAATTCACTTAAATCCGGTGAATGGAAAAGGGCTCCTTTTACCGGTGTTGAGCTTAAGGGCAAGACAGCCGGTGTTATTGGTCTGGGTAAAGTCGGCGGAAGGGTAGCTACCCGTTTGAAGGCGTTTGAGTGTGAAGTTCTGGCCTGTGATCCCTATATAGCGGTCAAACGGGGACATGATCTGGGGGTCAAGCTGGTTTCGCATGAAGAAATCTATAAAAACTGTGACATTATTACGGTTCATACCCCTCTTACAGATGAGACAAGGGGAATGATTGGTGCTGATGAACTGGCAATGATGAAGGATGGCGTAATACTTATGAATGTTGCCAGAGGCGGGATTATTGATGAAGCATGTCTGCTGGCTGCCCTTAACAGTTCCAGAATAGCGCTTGCAGGTTTTGATGTCTGGTCTGCTGAACCACCTAAAACCGATATACTCAAGGCACTGATCAGTAATCCCAAGATGACTGTTACACCCCATCTTGGTGCAAATACTGCAGAGGCGCAGATTAATGTTGCCGTTGATGTCTCAAAAGAAATACTCAACTATCTGGATGAAAAACCGCTTGAAAATGCAGTCAATATTCCACGTTTTGACCTGGCGCTGATGGATCAGATGCGGCCATTTCTTAACCTGGTTAATGTAATGGCTGATTTTGGAATTCAACTGCTTGACAGCCATCCTGAAAAGATTACCTTCAGCTATGCAGGCGCCATAGCCCATTATGACTGCTCTCCCCTTACAGTTTGCGGTCTGGCAGCGCTGCTTGGCAGGGTGGTAGAACAGGATGTCAATATGGTTAATGCATCCCTGATAGCTGAACAGATGGGGATTGCAGTGGAAGAGACCAAGACCACTTCAACTGACGCCTTTTCAAACCTGATTACACTGGTTGCCGAAGGTGATGGCAAGCGCCGGACCATTGCCGGAACGCTTTTCGAGGGTGCCCCCCGTATTGTAAGGCTGCGTGATTACATAATGGATTTTACCCCTGAAGAGCATATGTTGCTGTTACACTATGAAGACCGCCCCGGTATGATCGGGAAGATCGGCACAATCATGGGCCGCCACGATATTAACATCGGTTCCATGAACCTGGGGAGAAGCCAGAAAAAAGGCGAGGCTATGGTTATTCTGTCACTTGATTCCGCAGTGCCGCATGAGGTTATTGAGGAGATTAAAAAGGCAACAGAGGCAACCTTTATCAGGGCAATCCAGATGGTAACGGTAAAAACTTCTGCTTGACCCTTAAACCTTTGAGGTGTTAAGGTTTACAACATTTTTATATTCAAGCCTTTTAAAAATAACCCCGAGAGGTTAGCAAAGGTGCTATTTAATCTGAATCTTCTAAATACCAGCAAGGGTCTGTCCGTGAAATAACGGATAGACCCTTTTTTTATTTTTCAGAAGGGAGGCTGATATGGCAGATAATAAGTTAAAAACAGTTATTTTGGATAACAGCGGTATCCGTCGGGCCTTGACACGAATATCCCATGAGATACTGGAGAAGAACAAGGGACTTTCGGATCTTGTACTGATAGGAATCCAGTCAGGGGGTGCACATCTAGCCCTTGAGATTACAAATTCTATTGAGATTATTGAAGGTGAGAGGGTTCCTGTAGGTTCTGTTGATATCACACTCTACAGGGATGATTTTAAAAGCCAGACCCCACACAAGTCAGTAGGAAAGACAGATATATCTTTTTCTCTGGAAGGCAAAAGGGTAGTGCTTGTTGACGATGTCCTCTTTACCGGAAGAACAATCAGGGCTGCCATGGATGCCTTGATGGATCACGGTCGTCCCAAAGTGATACAGTTGGCGGTTCTTATAGATAGGGGTCACCGGGAACTTCCGATAAGGGCTGATTTTGTTGGGCGCAATGTTCCTACCAGCATTAAAGAGAATGTTGAGGTGATTTTTAGCGATAAACAGCAGCCGCTTGAAGTGGTGCTGGAAAAATAGGGGAGGGGCTATGGCAGAATTTAAGCACAAGGATATTATTGCATTGCGTGACCTTAGCAAGGAAGAGATAGAACTTTTGATCTCCACTGCCGAGAACATGCGAGAGGTGAACAGCCGCGATATAAAGAAGGTTCCTACCCTTAGGGGCAAGACCATCATAAACCTCTTTTACGAAGCATCCACCCGAACCCGCACATCTTTTGAGATTGCTGGAAAGCGTCTTTCTGCGGATACAGTCAACATTACCCCATCCAGCAGTTCTGCAACCAAGGGTGAGACTCTGGCCGACACGGCTCTTAATCTGCTCGCAATGAAGCCTGACATCATTGTCATGCGTCATGCTGTATCTGGTTCTCACTATTTTCTTTCCAAAAAGGTTAGCTGTTCCATCATAAATGCCGGTGATGGGGCCCATGAACATCCTTCTCAAGGTCTTCTGGATATGCTGACAATGAAGGACAGGTTTGGTCGTCTGGATGGGCTTAAGGTTGCCATAGTAGGAGATATAACCCACAGCCGTGTGGCTCGTTCAGATATTCAGGGACTGACAAAGATGGGGTCTTCTGTATATCTGGCCGGTCCTCCTACAATGATGCCCCCAGGCGCTGAACGTTTAGGCAATGTTACTGTATGCGGTTCTATGAAAGAGGCTATACAGGATGCTGATGTTGTCATGATGCTCAGGATACAGCAGGAGCGTCAGGGCAAAACACTGATGCCGAACACTCGCGAGTATTCTCGATATTTTGGACTTAACCCGCAAAATATAAAGCTGGCAAAACCAGGGGCGTTGGTAATGCACCCAGGTCCTATAAACAGGGGTGTGGAGATGTCATCATTTGTAGTGGATGGCGATCAGTCTCATATTCTGAAGCAGGTTGAAAACGGCGTGGCAGTTCGGATGGCGATGCTGTATCACGTCTGCGGCGGCGAAATGGCAGAGTAGGGTCGAATCCTGTATTCGTCCAGAGGAAGGGCGATCACGAGGATCGCCCATACATTGAAAATTACCGAGGTGATTTATATGAATCTTATGATTAAAGGTGGCAGGGTGATTGATCCATCCCAGGGTATTGACGATATCCTAGATATTCTTGTTGATGGGGGGAGAATCAAAGAGATAGGCAAGGGGCTTGCTGCTCCGTCTGGCGCAGAGATTGTTGATGCGGCTGGAATGTATGTTGTGCCTGGTCTTGTTGATATTCATGTCCATTTCAGGGATCCCGGGCAGGAGTACAAAGAGGATATTGTTTCCGGCACAACTAGCGCAGTGGCCGGAGGATTTACCACGGTATGCTGTATGCCCAATACCAACCCTGTTATTGATGGCAAGGCTGTTGCTACATATATAATCAGTAAGGCCAGGGCTGAGGGACTTTGCAATGTTTTTCCGATAGGGACTATTACACAGGGGATGCAAGGCGAACGAATGTCAGAGATGGGCGAACTTAAGGAGGCTGGTTGTGTGGCTGTCTCTGATGATGGCAAGCCGGTTAAAAATCCTGAACTTATGCGTCGTGCCCTTCAGTATGCAGCAGGTATCGGGATTATGGTTGTATCGCATTCAGAAGAACTGGAACTGGTTGGTGAAGGGGTGATGAACGAAGGTTTCACCTCTACCGAACTGGGTCTGAAAGGGATTCCCCGAATTGCGGAAGAGATTGCGATTGCCCGTGAGGCGCTCCTCTCAGAATACACCGGCGCTCCAATCCATATATGCCATGTTTCCAGCAAAGGTTCAGTCAGGATTATACGGGATGCAAAGGCTCGTGGAGTAAAGATTACCTGTGAGACGGCTCCACACTATTTCTCGCTTACCGATGATGCGGTGCGTGGTTACAATACCAATGCAAAGATGAATCCGCCACTGCGTGAGGCGGATGATGTTGCCGCTATCAAAGAAGGCCTTAAGGATGGGACTATTGACTGTATCGCTACTGATCATGCGCCTCACCATCTTGACGAGAAGGATGTTGAGTTTAATGAAGCTATGAACGGAATTGTAGGTCTGGAAACTGCCCTGCCATTATCCCTGAAACTGGTGGATGAGGGTGTGCTGACTCTTCAACAACTTGTCGAAAAAATGAGTTGCAAGCCGTCTGCACTTTTGGGGTTGGATTGTGGCACACTAAAACCCGGCAGTCCGGCTGATATAACGGTTATAGATCCAAAGAAGCAGTGGACTGTAACAGAAGAGACCCTTAACAGCAAATCCAAGAATTCCCCATGGCTTGGTGAGGTTATGACCGGAGCTCCCGCCTGTACGGTTGTTGCGGGTAAGGTTGTATTCTCCGGTAGATAGCATTCTGATTGTGCGGAGTAAAATTACATGGGATATCTGAATTCTGATATGAGGCTAGCAACCGTTGAGTACGTGGTAGAGCAGCTTTCGCGTGGCTATACGCCTGAAAAAATTATTTTATTTGGTTCCTTAGCAGATGGGCAGGCATCTCAGGGCAGCGACATTGATCTGCTGATAATCAAACAGACTGATAAAAACCCTTGGCAAAGGATGCGGGAAGTTAGCCAACTCATTGAACATTCCGTGCCGATTGACCTGCTGGTGTATACCCCTGAGGAGCTGCAGGATCGTATAGCCATGCATGATTTTTTTGTTCTCGATATTCTGAAACATGGCAAGGTTGTGTATGAACGCGGCATATAAGGCTCTTACGCAAGAATGGCTGAGCAAGGCGCAGAGTGATTTGTTTTTTGCCGAGTCAAGTTTACGTGAGTTTTCTGGTTTTTACTCACAAATCTGCGTTTTATGCCACGATTCTGCAGAAAAATATCTCAAGACGTTTCTGATTGCACACGGTGTTCGGCCAGATCGTGTTCATGATCTCATGGTTTTGCTGCATGAGTGTCTGAAGATTGATGCAACTCTTTGTCTTCTCAATATGGCGTGTAGTATCTTGAATGATTATTACATTCCACTCAAGTATCCTTCCCATTATCCTGATATTGTCCGTGAGCAGTCTGTAGAGGCATTTGATTCTGCAAAATTGATTCAGGCAGAGATTGAAAAGCGTATTTGTATCTAAAAAGGAGTAATCAAGTATGAAAGCAATCCTTGCGCTGGCTGACGGGCGCATCTTTGAAGGCAGATCATTCGGCGCCGGTGGTGAAGTAACAGGTGAGGTGGTGTTTAATACCGCTATGACCGGCTATCAGGAAGTTTTGACTGACCCTTCCTATAAGGGGCAGATGGTAACCATGACCTATCCTCAGATAGGTAATACAGGAATAAACCCTGAGGATATCGAGAGCCGTGGGCTTTTTCTGTCAGGTTTCATAGTTAGGGAATATCTTGATTTTCCATCAAACTTTCGCTCGACCATGACCCTTGATTCATATCTGAAGGAAAACTCTGTAGTTGGAATTCATGGGATTGATACCCGCGCACTGACCCGACATCTAAGGGATCATGGAGCGCAGAACGGGATTATCTCCACCGTTGATTTTGATCATGCTTCTCTTTTGGCAAAAGTATCTGCAATTCCAAATATGACAGGTCTTGATCTTGCTACAGGCGTTTCCTGTGACAGACCTTACAAATGGACGGAAGGGCTTTGGAACCTGGGTGAAGGGTATAAAAAGGTTGAACCCGAATCACTCAAATATAAGGTTGTGGTGTATGACTTTGGTGTCAAATATAACATCCTGCGTTGTCTGGTTGACGCTGGCTGTGATCTGACAATAGTTCCGGCATCTTTTCCTGCTGAAGAGGCGCTGGCAATGAACCCGGACGGTATCTTCCTCTCTAACGGCCCCGGTGATCCGGAACCGCTGATTGCAGTACAACAGGAAATTCGGAAGTTTGTAGGTAAAAAACCTATCTTTGGTATCTGTCTGGGGCATCAACTGCTTGGTCTGGCTCTGGGGGGCAAGACCGTCAAGCTGCCGTTCGGTAACCACGGTTCCAACCTGCCGGTTATGGATATGACAACCCGCAAGGTGGAGATCACTGCCCAGAACCACGGTTTTGCGGTTGATCTTGATTCTCTTGGCGACACTGCCTGTCTGGGGCATGAAAACCTTAACGATCAGACCGTTGAGGGGATAAGTCATTGCAGCCTGCCGATCTTCTCTGTACAGCATCACCCGGAGGCATCGCCTGGCCCCCATGATTCCCATTATCTGTTTGCACGGTTTGTAGAAATGATGGAAAGGCATCGTTCTGCCTGAGGGAGACCATTTTTATGCCAAATCTGAAAGAACAGTATCCTGAACCGTATACCTATCAGCAGTATGAAGGGCTTCCAGAAGGAATACGTTTAGAAATTATTGGTGGAGTGGTCTATGACATGGCAGCTTCACCTAATGTCAGACATCAGGCTATAGCCGGGAATATCTACAGCACCATAAAGGATTTTTTGCGTGGAAAGCCCTGTAAGCCTTTTATTGCTCCGCTTGACATTGTTATTGACGATATTAACGTTGTGGAACCTGATGTTTTTGTTGTCTGTGATCAGGATAAAATAACGGAAAAGAACATCAAGGGCGCTCCTGATCTGGTGATTGAAGTGCTTTCACCATCGAACAACGTCAAGGACCGCCGGGATAAAAAGTGGCTGTATGAACGTCATGGCGTGCGGGAGTATATCTTAATCAGCCCAATGGAAGAGAATGCAGAACGGTACTGGTTAGTTGAAGGCAGATACGGATCACCTGATATCTTTGCATGGAATGAAACCTTTGCATCACTGCTCTTTCCTGGCCTGCTGTTTGATTTACAGGACATTTTTGAAAAAAACGATGTTGTGGCAGAGCCTGATCCCATCTGGCTGACGCCACTGGCTAAAGACCGAATCAAGCCGTTTGACAAACAGCACAATGCGGTTGCTTGAGCTGTATCAATCAGGAGAGCTGCTTGAACGGATACGGGATGGTTACCGCAGGCTTTCAGCCTGTGACCTCTGCCCCCACCGTTGCAGAGTGAACCGGATTAAAGGCGAGCTTGGAGTTTGTCAAAGTGGATTTAAACCCCGTATAGCCTCAGCCAACCTCCACCGGGGAGAGGAACCTCCGATCAGTGGCAGTAAAGGTTCTGGCACGATTTTTTTCACCGGTTGTACCCTGCGTTGCCTCTTTTGTCAGAACTTTCCGATCAGTCAGCAGAACAATGGTGATACCATCAGCACAGCAGAGCTTGCCAGGCGGATGCTGCAGCTTCAGAAGCGTGCCGCCCACAACATCAATCTGGTAACCCCTACCCACTGGTTGCCCCAGATTCTGGCTGCCCTCTGGCTGGCAATACCACAAGGCTTTAACCTGCCGATTGTCTGGAATACCAGCGGCTATGAGACCGTTGACGCCCTGCAACTGCTGGATGGAATAGTCAGTATCTATCTGCCGGATATGAAGTACAGCGATGATGCCCAGGCCGTGGAGCTGTCAGTCGCGCCAGGTTATGCCGAGGTCAACCGGTTGGCAGTGCAGGAAATGCTGCGACAGGTTGGACATCTTCAGGTAGATGATAAAGGTATCGCAACTCAAGGACTGATCATCCGCCATCTGGTGCTGCCGCAAGGCAGGGCTGGTTCGGTTGAAACCTTGCCCTGGATCGCGGAAAATCTGGGACAGGAAACTAACATTGCCTTGATGAGTCAGTATTTTCCAGCCTGGCAGGCGGTTGGATGGGATGGCATCAATCGCGGTCTGACCCATGATGAGTATGACTTGGCTGTTGAGGCCCTTGAGGATGCAGGGCTTGAAAACGGCTGGGTGCAGGAGCTGGATCAGGAGCGGGGCTCGGTATGAGGACGGTTGTCCTGTTGTTCATATCAAATATTTTCATGACCTTTGCCTGGTATGCCCATTTAAAGAACCTGAGTAGTCGGCATTGGTTTGTTGCAGTGCTGGTTTCTTGGGGGATTGCCTTTTTTGAGTACTTGGTGCAGGTGCCTGCCAATCGGATCGGGTATCATGGTTCATTTAGTCTGGCGCAGTTGAAGATCACCCAGGAAGTGATTACCCTGTCTGTTTTTATCCCCTTTGCCGTGTTTTATATGGGTGTACCGCTGAAGCTGGATTATCTATGGGCTGGATGCTGTCTGGCCGGAGCGGTTTATTTCATTTTCAGGTGATTATGGCGTTGCGAAAGAGTTTGACTTGATACTATCTTGGACGTACGCTATATCGTACGTTATGGGGGGGGATAATAATGACAACGTTATCAGCAACTGAAGCAAGAAAATGCCTGTATAACCTCGTTGATGATATTGCCTTATCACATGATCCAGTTCAGATTGTAGGCAAACGGCACTCTGCAATTCTCATTGCTGAGGAAGACTGGCGTTCAATTCAGGAAACATTGTATCTCACATCTGTTCCTGGAATGCGTGAATCCATTCAGACCGGATTAAAAACCCCGGTTGAAGAGTGCAGCGAGAAGCTTGCATGGTAACTTGGCGACTGGTGTATGCCAAGCAGGCGCAAAAAGATGCTCAAAAAATTGCTCACTCTGGACTGAAGCCCCAAGCTGAAAGGGTTCTTGAAATCCTTAAAGTGAACCCTTACCAAAATCCGCCACCTTACGAGAAACTTGTTGGCGATTTATGCGGTGCATATTCCCGAAGGATAAATATTCAGCATCGCCTGGTTTGTCAGGTTCTGGAAGATATCAAAACCGTTAAAGTCATCAGGATGTGGACGCATTATGAGTAGTTGATACCTTGTTCCCGCGCGCTGCGTGGGAACAGATTTTTGGCGTGCTGTGCCCAGAGTTACTCCTGATTATATCCTGTCCACTATCTGACGCAACGCAGCTCGTTGACACTGCATTCCCACGCTGCGCGAGGGAACAAGATCAAAACAACAAAGAGTAGCCTATGAAATCCACTATCCCCAAAAAAACACCAGCTTCCAAAAGAAAATGTGCGCTTCCGGCTGTTGCTGAAGCTGTCATAAAGGTCAGTCGCACCCATAAACCGGATGATATGGAGCTGGAGGAGTGGCAGCGACTGTTGCGCAAACAATATGGCGAACAACAGGAATTCAAGCTGGAAAACAGGGGGGAGCATCCTGTTTTTTCTGATTTTTATCTGACCAATCCTGCAACCGGCAAAACCTATAAGCTGGCTATCCGTGGTGACCAACCTGGTGACAATTTCTGCACATGTCCTGATTTCAGCATCAATACCCTGGGCACCTGTAAGCATATCGAATTTACCCTGGCCAGCCTTAAAAAGCGGAGGGGTGGGGCACGACAGTTTGCAAACGGATTTCATCCACCCTACTCTGAAGTTTATCTGAGCTATGGACTGAAAAGAGAAATCAGGTTCCGCCCTGGATCTGAAGCCCCGGCTGGCCTGTTGACATTTGCCCAACGTTACTTTGATGAGGATGGAATCCTCAAAGAACGACATCTGCTTGATCTGCACATTTTTCTGAATGCACTGTCCCGCTGGAAAGAGCATCAGGTGCGCTGTTACGATGATGTGCTAGCCTTTATTGCCGAGCATCAGGATGCTGCCCACCGGACTGCCCTGGTTGATGAGCTGTTTATGGAGGGGATAGAAAGCCCCCTGTTTGATACCCTGCTTAAGACACAACTGTATCCCTACCAGCGCCAGGGCGCGCTCTTTGCCCTTCGGGCCGGACGCTGCCTGATCGGTGACGATATGGGGCTTGGCAAGACCATTCAGGCCATAGCCGCTGCAGAGCTGATGGGACGGTTCTACAAGATAGAAAAGGTGCTGGTTATCACCCCCACCTCGCTTAAGTACCAGTGGAAGAGTGAAATTGAACGCTTTACTGACCGTACAGCGGAAGTCATAGAGGGGCTGACACCGCAACGTAAGATGCTGTACGGTTCTGGTGCCTTCTTCAAGCTTGCCAATTACGAACTGGTTCATCGAGACCTTGATCTGATCCGTGCCTGGGGTCCAGACCTGATTATCCTGGATGAGGCGCAACGGATCAAGAACTGGAAGACCCGCACCGCCCAGACCGTAAAGTCACTGGAGTCAACCTTTGCTATTGTATTGACCGGCACCCCTCTGGAAAACCGGATTGAGGAGCTGCATTCCCTGATGGAGTTTGTTGACCGACGCCATTTGGGGCCACTCTATCGCTTTGTTCACAATCACAGGGTCACGGATGCCCACGGCAAGGTCATCGGCTACCGTGATCTGGAAAAGGTCAGGAACTCCCTGAAATCGGTGATGCTCCGTCGTAAAAAGAGTGAAGTCCTGAAGCAACTGCCTGGCCGTGTTGACAAGAACTTCTTTGTTCCGATGAGCAAAGAACAGATGGATATCCATCAGGATTTTGCCGAGCTTGTTATGAAAATGGTTGCCAAGTGGCGTCGTTATCGCTTTTTGTGCGAAGCTGACCAGCGACGCCTCCAGATGGCACTGGCCAGCATGCGGATGGTTTCGGACAACACCTGGCTGATTGATAAGAAAACCCTGAACGGTCCCAAGCTGGCAGAGCTTGAAATTATTCTGCAGGAGCTGTTTCAGGAAGGAAAAGAAAAGGCGGTGGTCTTCAGTCAGTGGCAGATGATGACCAACTTGGTGGCTAAGCTGCTGGAGGCGAACAAGATCGGCTTTGTTCACCTGAACGGCAGTGTCCCCTCAAAAGAACGCAAGGGGTTGATGACCAGCTTCCGTGATAATCCTGACTGCCGTGTTTTTCTCTCCACCGATGCCGGTGGTGTGGGCCTGAACCTGCAAAGCGGTTCGGTGCTGATTAATCTGGATATCCCCTGGAACCCGGCGGTGCTGGAACAGCGGATTGGCCGTATCCATCGCATGGGGCAGAAAAAGCCGGTACGGATCATCAACTTTGTCTCCCGTAACTCCATTGAAGAGCGGATTCTTGGCCTGCTCAGCTTTAAAAAATCACTCTTTAATGGTGTGCTGGATGATGACGGTTCTGATGTTGTCATGCTGGGGCAATCCCAGATGGAGCAGTTTATGACATCTGTGGAGGAGGCCACAACCGGTCTTGAAAAGGCTGACTATCAGATTGATGTGGAAGAGAAGGAAGAAGAACAGGCTGCATGTGTTGATGAAGCTGGATATGCTTTGAATGATCAGGAAGAACAAGAAAAGCCTGAAGCTGTTGTTGATACGGGACAAAAGGCGCTGAACGATCTGCTGGAAGGTGGCGCCCGCTTCCTGATGGGGTTAAGTCAGGCCCTTGCCCCGCAAAAAACTACCTCTGAAAAGGGTAGTGATGGTAAACCGGAGCAACCGCTTGAATCCATCGTACAGCGGTTTGTTGGCAAGGATGAGGCAACCGGCAAGCCCTGTCTGAAGATTCCTATCCCTGAACCGGAAGTGGTCAATTCGATTGTTTCCGGGTTGCAGCAGCTTTTTAAGAGTTTTAGTAACCGATGAAAGAACAACAAGGTATGGAGCGGATAGGCTTTATGTCTGGCGAAATATCAGTGCCGGATGACTTTGACACAATTGATTTTGTCTCACTTTTTGAAGGTGATCCTGAAGAAATAGCTTGATGATTTTCCTTTGTTCTTACGCACTGAGGTTGTTTACGTGAATTAATAGATGCAGAGAGGAGACGATAGTGAAAGCGACCTTTGATTTAAATCAGGCTGTACGTGTGCTACCGCCGTTTGCTCAAGCAGAGGTGTTTGACTTTGTATCATTTCTTCAACACAAATATGCAGAAACAAAAGAACCATCAGTTCGTGAAGACGCAGCATATTGGGTAGCTATGTCAGAGGCATCGCTACAGCAGGTATGGGATAATGAGGAGGATGATATCTACCATGAACTACTCAAAAGGTGATGTTGTTCTGCTGCCATACCCGTTTACTGATCTTAAGACTGCCAAGGTACGGCCTGCTGTTGTTGCAGCTTCTGCAGATGGAAAATATTCTGACCTGTTTGTGGTTCCACTTACCAGCCGAACAGTCAACTTGAATGCTGGTGAGTTCGTTTTGAAGGACTGGAGCAATGCAGGTCTGAATGTGGCATCGGCTGTCAAACGGGGCTGTGTGCTGATTGATACTGCATTGATCAGGCTTAAGGTTGGCACGTTCACCA
>DYNH01000051.1 GCA_020721175.1 Trichlorobacter lovleyi
CGTTCATGACACCGCGACCATTTGAAGGACGGGTTGTAGCACCGCTGGCAGTGGTGCCACTGTTCAGGAAGGTGCCGTCACGACGCTGGGAGCCTTCAGGACGTACCTGGGTTGCAGAGGTGCCGGCCGAAGCGCCGCGACCGCCACCCGCGCCTTTACCCCCACCACCGCCACGGGCAAAGGACTCGCCTCCAAAGGCCAGAACTGTGGCCAAGACTGCTGCTGTCATCAGAAGATTGCGTGTTTTCATGGTTATTTCTCCCGCAAAAAAATTTCGAGACCAATGCTCGTTATTTCTACGGTTTACAGTAAGCGTGCCAATCACAACTTATTTTATAACAACTTGATATTTATCAATTGTTTTTTAACACAGGTTTTCTGTTGCACCTGCATGGCGCAATATTTGCACCATGCAGTGCGACCTTTGCACCGCTCGCTATGTTTCTGTAATGCCGTACTCTTTCAAACGGTACTGCAGGGTGCGTTTCGATATTCCCAATTTTTCGGCAGCAAGACGGCGATTATTGCCGCAGCTTGCCAGGGCTTCCATAATGCTGATCCGTTCCAGATCGCGAAGACTTCCGCCTGCTGGTGCTGCCTGCTGTTCAGGAGCTGGCTGGCGGACGCCGTCAGGCAGATCCTGAAGACTCACCTGCCCCTTGCCCAGGATCACCGCCCGCTCGATAACATTCTGCAGTTCACGGATATTTCCGGGCCAGTTGTAGCCGGAAAACGCATTCACAGCTTCCGGTGAAACCTCCATGCCTCCGCGACCTGTCTGTGCTGTGGCACGTTGCAGCAGGTAGTCAACCAGAAGGTGCAACCCGTCCCGACGCTCCCGCAGGGGGGGCAGCGGAATTGGAAATACATTCAGACGATAGTAGAGGTCCTCACGAAAACGCCGCTCCCTTACCTCTTCTGCCAGGTCCCGATTGGTTGCCGCTACAATCCGTACATCGGCACGGATCTCACGGCTGCCACCCACCCGCTCAAAGATCCGTTCCTGCAGTACCCGAAGGAATTTTGACTGAAGGGCAAACGGCAATTCTCCAATCTCGTCCAGGAAGATGGTGCCGCCGGAAGCCAGCTCAAATTTGCCATGCCTGGCCTGGGTTGCGCCGGTAAATGAGCCCTTCTCATGGCCGAACAGCTCGCTTTCCAGCAGGGTCTCCGGTATGGCTGCGCAGTTAAGCGCCACAAAAGGTGCAGCGGCGCGCTGACTGGACTGATGGATCGCCCGGGCAACAAGCTCCTTGCCGGTGCCCGATTCTCCACTAATCAGTACGGTAGCCTGGGTTTGGGCAACATCAGCGATAAGCTGGCGCACCCGCTGCATGACACTACCGGCAAACAGCACGTCATCAGGCGGCAAACCGGCTGCTTCGCGATCCCTCAGTACCGTCAGATTACGTTCTTTGATGCCGTTTGCAAGGATACGCCGTACCAGCGCACGCAGGGTCTCCGGGTCTTTCAGCGGCTTAGTCAGAAAATCAGCCACCCCTTCCTTGATGGCCGCAACTGCTTCTTCCACAGTTCCGAACGCGGTCAACAATACAAAGGGTGGCGCAATCCCCTGGGCAGTTGCAGTGCGAAACAGTTCCAAACCATTCAGGCCTGGCAACCTCAGATCAGATAACACCAGATCAAAGGACTGGCGCTGGAGGGCCATCAGCCCTGCCTTGCCATTGTCGCGCTCCACCAGCTCATGGCCCTCATCCTCAAGAATAGCTGCCAATAACGACCGAAAGGTGGCATCATCCTCTACCAGCAGAATTCGTGCTGTGGTACTCATTGTTTCTCCTTTACCAGCGGTAGTTGCAGGGTTAGCTCGGCTCCGCCGGTTTTTCCGTTTTTAGCAGTTATCGTGCCGCGATATGCCTCCACAAGCTTGCGGCAGATCGCCAGCCCCAGTCCGCTGCCGCTGGCACGGGTAGTGTAAAATGGATCAAAAACCCGCAACAGGCTCTCCGTTGAAAAGCCGGTACCATTATCGGCAATCAGCAAAACGGCCTGATCAGCATCCTGTGATAGTATTACCTGCAACTCTCCACCATCCGGCATGGCCTGCACAGCATTGTTAAAAAGGTTCAACAACAACTGCTGCAGACGATCCGGCGGACATGCTACCGGCTTGTCAACACAACCTGTCAGCAGCAGTCTGACACCGGATATATCCGCCGCAGATGACAGATTTTCCCAGGCACGCTGCACTGCCTCCTCAACCAATGCACAACCTTCCGGCTGTGGTTCCTGACGGGCGTAGGTCAGCAAATCCGTTACCAGCCGTTCCAGCCTTTCAGACTCATCTACAATTTTTGAAGCATACTGCTGCTGCCGGGGATCGTCCAGACGTTCATGTAGTAATTGTGCAAACCCTTTGATTCCTGCCAGGGGGGTACGTACCTCATGGGCCATCACTGCCCCCAGTTCGCCAAGCTGGGCCAGATGCTCATGCCTCACAAGCGCTTCCTGTCGTTTAAGGTCTCTTCTCTGCAGATGAAGGGCAAACAGCCCCATGCCCCAGGCAACGGCAGTTAATCCCAAAAGCAGTAGCATGCCAACTTTCGCCTGTTCAACAATCTGATCTGCACTCCAGGTATGCAGCACCAGACGCAGTGCCAGGGTACCTCCCGGAAGGTGCATCGGAAGGTGGCTTTCGTATACATCTTCTCCGGTTCCCAGCCTGATTCTTGTGGCAAGGAATTCACCAGACGTGAATACAGGCAGATAACGGGTATCCTCAACGGTTTCACCGATCAGCTCGTTATTGCTGTGAAAGCGGATTTTACCGTTCCTGTCCAGCAGAGCAAAGTAGGCAAGGTCGTTTGATCTGAAGGCGGCAAGGGTCGCAAAGGAAGGATCGCGGGTGGCCACCCCTTCGATTGATTGGCCAAGTGAAAGGGCGAGTCCGCGCTGCATGGTCTGGGCAACCGGCAGGGAATTCAGATACGAGCCAACAGCGTACCATACCAGAAAACCTGTCAGCAGCAGGCTTCCTGAAAGCCAGAGGATTCTTAAACGGAAATAGGACACTGTTTTTATTCTCACGTATATCCTGGCTACCTCTGTTTATGCTGAATTCAAGTCTTAACTTGATTAATGTCCCCAATCAGCAAAAACAATACGCTATTATTGCAACTCCAAATGCATACACACAGTCTTGACTGTTGACGATGGATTGTCACAGTGATACAAAAAATAGTCTGACACAGCAAATTAAAAATAAGGAACATCATACATGCTTGATATAAAATATATACGCGATAACCTTGACCAGGTTGAAGCAGCACTTGCAACACGTGGCAGCGAGATATCACTGGAGGGTTTTCGTGAGCTGGATAAACGCCGTCGCAGCCTGTTGACAGAAAGTGAAAACCTTAAGGCACTAAAAAACAGCGTCTCTGAAGAAATTTCAAGGGTTAAAGACAAAAGCACTGTAAAAGACAAGATTGCAGAGATGAAGGATGTTTCTGTGCGTATCAAAACACTTGATGATGAACTTAAGGTGGTTGAGGAAGAGTTTGCTGCAATATTAATGACCTTGCCAAACCTGCCGCACCCTACCGCTCCGATAGGCCGTTCTGAAGCTGACAACATGGTTGTGCGCAAATGGGGCACCCTGCCTGAAATGAATTTTGAACCAAAGTCACACTGGGATATTGGCGAGTCACTTGGAATACTTGATTTTGAACGGGCAGCCAAGATTACCGGAGCGCGTTTCTGTCTTTATAAGGGGGCCGGAGCCCGTCTTGAACGGGCCTTGATCAACTTCATGCTGGAACTTCACACCAATGAACATGGGTATGTAGAGGTGCTTCCGCCATTTATGGTTAATCGTGCTAGCATGACCGGAACAGGACAGTTACCAAAGTTTGAAGAAGATCTTTTCCGTCTGGCTGACCCTGATTTTCTGCTGATCCCTACAGCAGAGGTGCCTGTTACCAATATCCATCGTGATGAAATCCTGAAAAAATCTGACCTGCCGATCTGCTATGCCGCCTACACACCCTGTTTCCGCCGCGAGGCCGGTTCATATGGAAAGGACACACGCGGCCTGATTAGACAACATCAGTTTAACAAGGTTGAGTTGGTCAGGTTTGTTCATCCGGAAAAATCACAGGCCGAGCTTGAAAATCTGACCGGACATGCGGAAAAGGTGTTGCAACTTCTGGAACTCCCGTATCGAGTGCTCAATCTCTGTACAGGCGATATCGGCTTCTCTTCTTGCAAGACATTTGACCTTGAAGTCTGGCTTCCCGGGCAGGGACAGTATCGTGAGATATCATCCTGCAGCAGTTTTGCCGATTTTCAGGCCCGCCGTGCATCTATACGTTACCGTGAAGAAGAGAAGAGCAAGCCGGAATTTGTACATACACTTAACGGGTCAGGTCTGGCAGTGGGGCGGACTGTGGTGGCAATCCTGGAAAATTACCAGCAGGCTGACGGTTCTGTTGTCATACCTTCTGTGCTGCGTCCTTACATGGGGGGATTGGAGCGAATTGAAAAAGTCCCTGCCTGAATGTGAACTTTACTGGAGGCGGTTGGTTTTATATTCATTAATACAAACTGATCAAGTCAGGTCATTTAATAAGAAGGAATTAAAGTTATGAGCATTAACCGTACTGACATAGATTATATCTCAAATCTTGCAAGATTGGCCCTGACCGAAAATGAAAAAGAGCTGTTTACCGAACAAATGGGCGCCATTCTGATGTATGTGGAAAAACTGAACAAACTGGATACAGAGGGCATCTGCCCCACCTCCCATGCAGTGCCGATGGAAAACGCCTTCCGTGATGATATCCCTGCAACTTCAATCGGTATTGAACGTGCGCTTGCTAACGCCCCTGACAGACATGAAACATATTTCCGTGTTCCACAAGTCATAGAATAAAAGAGAACAGGTATGGAACTTTACGAAAAGACAATCAATGAACTGCACCTGATGCTTAAAAGCCGTCAGGTTTCATCAACAGAACTTACCAGGGCCATGTTGAGCCGGATTGAAGCAACCGATCCCGATGTCAACGCCTTTATCACCGTGACTGCTGAACAG
This sequence comes from Trichlorobacter lovleyi, assembly GCA_020721175.1. GTDB lineage: Bacteria > Desulfobacterota > Desulfuromonadia > Geobacterales > Pseudopelobacteraceae > Trichlorobacter > Trichlorobacter lovleyi_A. Next base: position 5,057 of record DYNH01000051.1, read on the forward strand.
GCACTTAAAGACGCTGAAATGGCTGACCAGAGTATTTCCAGGGGGGACTGCAAGCTGCTTACCGGCATTCCTGTGGCTCTTAAGGACATATTCCTTACCGCAGGTGTTAGAACCACCTGCGCCTCCCGAATACTGCATAACTTTGTCGCCCCCTACGACTCCACTGCCTGGGCCAGGATGAAGGAACAGGGGGCAGTGCTTTTGGGCAAGCTGAATCAGGATGAGTTTGCAATGGGTTCTTCCTGCGAAAACAGCGCCTTTGGTGTTACCCGAAATCCGTGGAATTTTTCTCATATCCCTGGCGGCTCATCCGGTGGCTCTGCTGCTGCAATCGCGGCCCAGCAGGCTGTGGCCACACTGGGCACAGATACCGGTGGTTCCATTCGGCAGCCGGCATCCCATTGTGGCTGTGTTGGATTGAAGCCAACATATGGGCGGGTATCCAGATACGGGGTGATAGCATATGCATCTTCTCTTGATCAGGTTGGACCGATTACAAGGGATGTAACGGACTCTGCACTGCTGCTCGGTGTAATTGCCGGTTATGATACGAAAGATTCCACCAGTGTTGACATGCCGGTACCAGACTATGCCCTGGCGTTAGGCCGCGATATCAAAGGTATGAAAATCGGACTGCCCAGAGAATATTTCATTGAAGGTCTTGATCCTGATGTGCAAAAGGCGATGGATCAGGCAATAGCAACCTTTCGCTCACTTGGGGCGGAAATTGTTGATGTGTCACTGCCCCATACCGATTACGCCGTGGCTACCTATTATCTGATCGCCACTGCAGAGGCCAGCTCAAACCTGGCCCGCTATGATGGGATCCGCTTCGGACACAGGGCTGAAAATGCCGACGGGCTGATAGATCTGATGTTCAAATCCAGAGAAGAGGGTTTTGGCACAGAGGTTAAACGCCGGATAATGCTGGGTACATATGCACTCTCCTCCGGCTATTACGATGCCTACTATCTTAAGGCGCAAAAGGTACGTACCCTGATCCGCCAGGATTTTATGGATGCCTTCAGTAAGGCAGACATCCTGCTGACTCCGGTGGCCCCCACCCCCGCCTTCAGGATCGGCGAAAAGACCGCTGAACCTCTACAGATGTATCTTTCTGATATATTTACCATACCTGTTAATCTGGCAGGTATCTGCGGTATTTCCATTCAGGCGGGCGTCAGTTCTCAAGGATTGCCAATAGGCCTTCAACTGCTTGGCCGTCCATTTGGAGAAGAGACTATCCTTCAAGTGGCAGCCAATTTTCAAAAAAACACAAACTGGCACACAATAAAGGCAGCATTATGAGATATCAACCGGTTATTGGACTTGAGGTACATGTACAACTAAAGACTGAAAGCAAGATTTTCTGCAGTTGCTCTACAAGTTTCGGGGCAACACCAAATCTGAATACCTGTCCTGTCTGTCTGGGACTGCCTGGCGCCCTTCCGGTTCTTAACCGCAAGGTGGTGGAGTTTGCCATCAGGGCAGGACTTGCAACTAACTGCTCCATTGTCCCTGCCAACATCTTTGCCCGCAAAAACTATTTTTATCCTGACCTGCCGAAGGGGTACCAGATCAGCCAGTTTGATCTGCCGATCTGTCTTACCGGACATCTGGATATTGAGACTGCTGGAGGCAAGAAGAGAATCGGCATAACTCGCATCCATATGGAAGAAGATGCAGGAAAACTGGTGCATGGTCAGGGCACAGGATCTGGGGTTGATCTCAACAGGGCAGGCACTCCGTTGTTAGAGGTGGTTTCCGAGCCGGACATGCGCAGCTCGGACGAGGCGGTTGCATACCTTAAAAAGCTGTATCAGATAGTTACATATCTGGGGATCTGTGACGGCAACATGGAGGAGGGCTCTTTTCGGTGTGATGCAAACGTATCGATTATGCCAGCCGGTTCGGACAGATTTGGAACCCGCGCAGAGATCAAAAATGTAAACTCCTTCAAGTTTGTTAAACAGGCGATTGAATACGAGATACTCCGCCAAAGTGAGCTGATTGAAGATGGCGGAACAGTTATGCAGGAGACTCGTCTGTTTGATCCGGTAAAGGGGGTTACCCGTTCCATGCGAAGCAAGGAAGAGGCCCATGATTACAGATATTTCCCGGATCCGGACCTGTTACCAGTGATTATTTCCCCTGATTGGATATCGCTTGTAAAGGACTCTCTGCCAGAGCTTCCTGAAGCCAGGTTCAATCGTTTTCTGCAGCAGTATAGCTTGCCTGAATATGATGCGGATGTACTTACCGCTTCACGCCCTTTAGCAGATTACTTTGAAGAGTGCGCGCAGGCATCTGGAAATCCCAAGGCAGCCGCCAACTGGGTGATGGGCGAATTAACCCGAGCTCTTAATGATTCCTCCACTGCCATTTTGCAGTCTCCGGTCTCTCCAGCAAAACTTGCAGACCTGATCAGGCTGATTGACAGTGGCGCCATTTCTGTAACCATTGCCAAGAAGGTCTTTGAAGATGTCTGGAAAAACGGGACTCAACCGGCCGATGTAGTAAAACAGCAGGGGCTGGCCCAGGTTTCAGACAGCGGAGCTATTAAAGCGGCCATTGATAAAATAATGCTGGCAAATCAGGGGCAGGTTGATGAATATCGTAATGGCAAGGAGAAGGTTTTTGGTTTTTTTGTGGGCCAGGTTATGAAGGCCATGAATGGCAAAGCCAATCCTGCAGTTGTTAATGACCTGCTGAAACAAAAGCTTGCTGCTGAATAGACATAAATACTGATGATGCAGAGGGTTGACTGACTATGGATTATTCCCGCTACAGGGAACTTTTTATCAGCGAGGCAAGGGATCACATTGCCGCCATCAGTTCACTCAGTTTAAGCTATGAAGACGGGACAACCAGCTTTGAAACTGTAAACGAGCTGTTCCGCCATGCCCATTCAATCAAGGGAATGGCCGCAACCATGCAGTTTGCTTCAATCTGCAACCTTGCACACGCCCTTGAAGATCTGCTTGTGAATATCCGAAACGGCGTCATGTCTGTTACATCAGCGGTTACAGATATGATGCTTGCTGCCGCTGACAATCTGGAAAAGTTGGTGATGCTGGTGGAGCAACAGGCTGAACTGCCAGACACAAGCGAACTGGCTGAACGGATACGCAGTTACAGCACGGCAGCAGAAGATACAACGAAGGCTGTAGCACAGCCTGAAACTAAACATAAGCCACCTTCTTATCCCTCTGAGATAACCTTTAGAAACAGCGACGAAATTGCCACGACCAGGATCAAGACATCTCTGCTTGATCGTCTTGTGACCATATCCGGAGAGTTGCTTACCGTACGTTATACCCTGCAACGGCTTGCAGCCAACCATGATACAGATGGCATGACTGTCCCTCTCAAAGAGCTTACCTCTCTTTTGCGCCAACTACAGACAGAAGTATTTAAGGTAAGAATGCTGCCCTTTGCCGTAATTGCTGAAAGATTCCCGAGGATGGTACGTGATCTGGCCAGAAAAAGCGGTAAAGAGATAAATTTTCAGATTAGCGGTACTGATATAGAAATGGATCGAGGGATACTGGAACAGGTGGTCGAGCCTCTGTTACACCTGCTGCGTAATTCCGTTGATCATGGCATAGAGATGCCACAGGAACGTACTGTAGCAAACAAACCACCGGTCGGTTCGCTCAGCCTTGCCGTCAGCCGTCTTTCAGATCAGGTTTTGATACAGGTAACAGATGATGGCCGAGGTATTGATCCGGTACAGATCAGCAAAAAAGCCGTAACCCTGGGGTTATTAAACGCAGATGAGGCAAATGGTTTGACAGATCAGGAGGCTCTTTTTTTGATCTGTACACCAGGCTTTACCACGGCATCTGTAGTTAGTGATGTTTCTGGCAGGGGTGTAGGAATGGATGTGGTTAAGACTTCCATACATTCAATCGGTGGCTCTCTTTCCATCTCTTCCGTTCCGGGCAATGGAACATCCATAACTATCTCATTGCCACTCAGCGTTGCCATAGTGCAGGCACTGATTGTAAACTGCGGGAAAATGCCTTTGGCAGTACCGGTAAGTGCCATCAATAGTATCTGTGAGATCAGACGTGATGAGATTGTTCAGAGAGGAAACGATCTTTACATGCTGCATGATGGCAAAGAGGTACCTGTACGCAATCTGCCACGTTTTTTCAGACAGAGTGAAAATCTGCCTGATAGCGATCTGTTGCCTGTCCTGATGACTGAGTCAAACAGGCAGCCTGTGGGACTGCTGGTTGATCGCCTGGTTGAACAGCAGGAAATCTTTATTCGCCCTTTGCTCCACCCACTGGCTGATCTGCGCGGGATTTCAGCTTCTTCCCTTATGGGTAACGGCCAGATTATTTTTGTGGTTGACCCTGCCGCCTGTTCAGGCCCTTTATCATCCCTTTAACTTGTCCTGGAGAATACTTAAATGAATCAGTTTTTAAAACTTTTTGTGCTTGTTTGTACTCTCTGTTTTTTTTCAGTTACATCACACGCAGCCGACGCAACACTACAGCAGGTAGTCTCTACCCTTGAAGAAGGTTACGCCTCCCTTAAAGACATGAGTGCCGAGTTTAGCCAGACCACCACCCTGGCCGGATTCCCCAAACCCCAAAAGGGGCATGGCCACCTGGCTCTGCGTCGCCCGCCAAAGGAGACTGCTCAATTTCGCTTTGACTATAAACTGCCCAGACAGAATATTGTTTCTAACGGCAAGCAGGTCTGGTTCTACCAGCCGGAGAATAAACAGGTGTTGATATCTTCACTGGAAGGTTTAATGAAGGGTGGAAACAGTATAGGTATGGCTTACCTGACCGGTCTGGGTAATGTATCAAAGGACTTTCTTGCATCCTTCAGCAAGCCTTCCCGTGACAAACAGGGAAACTATCTGCTTGAACTGTCTCCACGCAAGCCCACCCCTTTACTGGCCAGACTGCGGCTTGTAATTCGCCATGAGTCGGTTAATGCCTTTCTGGCAAACGGACAGGCCAGGGATTTTTTTCCAATAGCCGCATCAACTGTTATTGACACAGCAGGAACCGAGACCGTGATTGTTTACAGCCGGGTTCGTACAAATACTGGCCTGACTGCTTCAAAGTTTAACTTTAGCGTGCCTAAGGGCGTTGAGATCATAAAACAGTAGGAGGGCACATCATGCCATCATTTGACATTGTATCAAAGGTAGATATGCAAGAGGTTGACAATGCTGTTAATCAGGCCATAAAGGAGATTGGTCAGCGTTATGACTTCAAGGGTTCCAAAAGTGAGATTACCCGGGAAACAGATTCCATAAAGGTGCTTTCGGATGATGATTACAAGCTTAAGGCCGTGATTGATGTGTTGCAGTCAAAGTTCCTGAAACGCAATATTTCGATCAAGGCATTGCAATACGGCAAGGTGGAACCTGCTTCAGGGGGGCTGGTACGTCAGATCATTTCGGTACAGCAGGGGATATCAAAGGAAAAGGGTAAAGAGATTATTGCTGTGATCAAAGAGAGTAAACTAAAGGTACAGGCACAAATTCAGGAAGATCAGGTACGTGTTACCGGCAAGAACCGTGATGACTTGCAGGATACAATTCAACTGCTGAAGGGTAAGGACCTGGGGATTGAGATGCAGTTTTTAAACTTCAGGGAGTAGCAAAAGTAAGGAGAAAGTATAAGCGCAGGTAGAATGCCTGCGCTCCCAGATTACGCTGAACAGCTACCATTACTTTTTTATTTTGACTTGTCTGCCTCTTCAGTATTTTTTGAGGCTTCACTTTCAGAATCACTTTGGGGGTTGTCTGAAGTTTCCTTGTTTTTATCCTTGTATGTTGTCTTTTCTACCCAATTGTCCCAAACAAATTCAGGGTCAATGGCAGGATCATAATATCCGGGTGCTGGAACCATAAATAAAACCATCTCGGAAGTACCAAGTGCGGCCCGATAAACTGTCATCACTACGCCAGCCAAGGGTCCTATAAGAAGCCCAAAACCCCCATGTTCTGCCGTCAGAACAGTGGTCTGCTTTGGCACCTCAAGCACAGCAGTAACAACATTGGTAAAGCCCCTGGTAAATTTTGTCACCATCTTGCTTGCAACTGACTCAGGCTCCTGAGCCGTTTCAGCAAATACCGGACCGCTTAACATAAGAACTGTAAGAACTGTCCCTATCAAACGCTTCATTCTGCACCCCCTCTTAATATATTTATATGCTCAAAAAATATGCTCAAAAATCTTTCTATCAAAATCTTGAATATTCCATTATCACAATAGATAGCTGTCTGCAACATTTCAAAAATTTGAGCCAAATCTAGATGCTGTCCGGCATGATAAGTTCTTATATAATGAGGTTCTTTCCCGAAGGCCTTTAATCGAGGATCCAGTCTTTTCAGCCAGTTAAAATCTGGATTTCGGCTTAAAGCCTGCCGGAATGACACAATTCGGGACTTTTGAAAGAGGCTCTAATGCCTGGTTACTAAATTATGTTAAAGCAGGTTTGAAAGAATGTGCTTGAATTGGTGAAGAGTCATTTCTAATTGCTACTTAATTGTAACAGTCGGGTAGCATTTTTTGTATTATTCTTTTAAAACAGTAACTGTAAGGCATTTTAACATGACTTTTTCAAAGGTATGGTATGAAAACAGGACTTAAATGTCTGATTATGTGTAACATACAGTTTTTGACAAGATATTTGTACAAAGTTTGATATCAAGGGGAGATTATGATTACACCAGAGATATTGCAGCAGTTGGCACAGAGCCACGGAACACCGCTTTTTGTTATTGATCACGATGAAATCAGAAACAATTACAGAACATTCAAACAGCATTTACCCCGTGTACAGGCCTATTATGCAGTCAAGGCCAACCCGGATCCAGCTATTGTAAGGACTCTTTTTGATGTTGGAGCCAGTTTTGATGTTGCGTCAATGCCGGAATTTAACCTTGTCTACGAGATTATCAGGGATATGCCGGTTAAAGAACGACAGGACTGGATTTGGGACAAGATAATCTACGCCAATCCTATCAAGGCCAACGAGAGTCTGATGGAGCTGGATAAATATAAACCTCTGGTTACCTTTGATAACCTGGAAGAGATTATTAAAATCAGACAGTATGCCCCTAATGCCGGACTTGCACTGCGCATCAGGGTGCCAAATACCGGCGCAATGGTAGAACTTTCTTCAAAATTTGGCGCTGGTCCCGGGGAAGCGGTGGATCTGATACTGGAAGCTGACAAGGCTGGTCTTACTGTTGAGGGGTTAAGCTTTCATGTTGGCAGCCAGACCACCAACTTTGACAACTTTGTGCAGGCAATCAACCTTGCTGCCAATATTTACAGTGAGGCGCTGAAGCGTGGATACAACAAGATGAACCTGCTTGATATAGGTGGCGGGTTTCCAGCGCCATATGATCAGACAGTCAAGCCTTTCAGCAAGCTGGCACAAAAGATAAATATTGAACTGGACAGGCTTTTCCCACCAGATATCGAGATTCTGGCCGAACCTGGCCGCTTTATGGTGGCAACTGCCGGAATATCTGTAGCAAAAATAATCGGAAAGGCAACCAGGGATGGCAAGCTCTGTTACTACATAGATGACGGGGTCTATCACACCTTTTCAGGCATAATATTTGATCACTGCCAATACCATCTGGAATCATTCAAAACCGGACCAACACAGATTTGCACAGTATTTGGACCTACCTGCGATGCGCTTGACGTTATATCCATGTCAGAGGAGTTGCCTTCAAATCTTGAAATAGGAGACCTGCTATATAGCAAGAATATTGGCGCATACAGCGGAGCCTCTTCCACCTGGTTCAACGGTTTTCCACCTGCAAAGGTAATTCATTTGAATCGTTAGAATAAAAATGCAAAAGGGCAGGTCGTAACGCAACATTTCAGCGGGGTTAACGTCTGATATGTTGCGTTTTACTATACCCTCTGTTCAACGCAGCCTGCAATGGCCCGCCAGGTTGTGTAACGCCTTTCAGGCGCACAGCATTTAAAATTTACACTTTCAGATTTTTTGATCCTGACGGGGTTTTGTAGGCATTTTCAGTAAATTGATTTGGCATCTATTTGTCTGCATATACGCCGTAATCATGCCTAAAGTAGCGGCATAGGTACTCCACCCCCACATTTTAAGTGCCAAGCCAGTTTCCTGCCGGATCAAGAAGTCTGAAGTTCTGGTTTTCTGTTTTACCAAATTGTTATGGGGCAAGACCACCATCGAATTTTTTTCCATAGTTCCCTCGCTCCACTCAAGCTCCGGACGCTCCCGTGCATAGCCTCGCAGGGGCTCACACAAGCCAATCCTAAACCCGCAAACCAGGCACACGCGAAAACTCCCGAGTGTTGTTGGTTGCCACGATCAGGCCAAGCGCCCTGGCATGGGCGGCAATCAGCAGGTCATTATGGCCGATTGGTTGCACGGACTGCTGCAGGTGGTGTCGGATATCGGCATAGTGCCGGTCAACCGGTTCTTCAAGGGGCAGGATATCCAGGGCAGAAAGGATGGACTCCAGTTGTGTGGTGAGTTTTGGCGAACCTTTCTTTGCAGCGCCATAAAGCAGTTCACCGGCAACCACCGGCTGGTGCAGACCCTGCTTTCACACACGCTGGCAATCTTGTGGGCTACAATGCCTTAAGGCTCCTTTACCAGATGCGATATGAATTACAAGGGAGCAAAATGCGTATTTATGTTTGTAGGGGCAATAGCACGGTTTCATTGTGCTTCGCCATTGCTACCACAAAGATCAAAGGCTGGCATGTAGGGGCAAGGCATGCCTTGCCCCTACTACGTAAACCGTATTACAGATAGCTTTTAATTCAAAAATTTCGGCAGTTTGCATGGTTATACTGCAAAAGGTTAAAAGTTGAGCTAATCGTAGGTTGGGTTAG
>DYNH01000052.1 GCA_020721175.1 Trichlorobacter lovleyi
AAATCAATCTGAAGCTTTCAAAGTTAATCCATAACATACTTGAATTGCGGAAAGAGTATGGTAGCTATGAAGACGGATATCTGCTGGCTAATGATCTTCAGTCAGCGTTTGATGAATATCACAAAACCAGAAATGACACATCTGCTGTCACCATAAAATATACCGGAATAGCAGACAGAGAGACCCTGAGGCTTGCCATTACTGCATCATTTTCTGCAAACAGCACTCAACGCATTGAATTTACGTTTGATTGGTAATGATTATGTTTTCTGCAAAATGAAAAGACTGCTTCTTCTCATAATCACCACCGTCCTGGGATTAACGGCATGTATGGCAAATTACCATTCCCGGAATGCGGAAACACAGGTATCAATGAGCCCTACCTATAACTATGAAGCCAGCAGGGCCATAGCTATTCTCCCACTTGCAAACGCAGGCAGGGACGGTGTAAATCTGATGATTACAGAGAAACTTTCAATCAATCTGATGAATATCGGATTCAAGGTGATTGATCAGTCGCAAACCGAAAAAGCAGCAGGTGATATCGGCATCACCCTTGACAGGACTCCATCCAGAGAACAGGTTTCCATGCTGGGAAAGCAACTTGGGGTCTCTGTAATCGTATCAGGTTCCTGTATCTCTGATGGCAAGGACGATGGTGATGAAAACTCCGTCCGAATGCTATCAACCCGCTTCCTTGACGTGGCAAGCGGTGAAACATTAATTTATGCAATCACCTATCCTGACGGGGTCATGCCTGTTACAAGGAAACTTGCATATAGAGTCCGAAACAGCATTCTGGATGATCTGTTCAAAAAGGCCAATCATGCCTTCGACACCGGAAATTACCAGAATGCGATTACAGGTTACACCTCAATTATCGGCATTGATCCTTCACTGGTGGGCGCATACAGAAACCGTGGGGCTGCCTTTGCCAGGACAGGAGATTACAAAAAGGCGCTTGCAGACATGGACCTGGCAATAGCGCTGTCGGACACCCAAAAAACAGAAACAAAACATCCTGTTTTTTCAGTCGGTCCACCGATCAAGGAACATTCCGAAAAGGCAGAGCTGCTGCTTAACCGCGGGATAGCCCTTAATCGTTCCGGCAGTCCGGCTGCTGCCCTGGTTGATTTTGACAAGGCACTGGCAGCAGGGGCTGACAAGGCCACAGTATACGCTAACCGTGGTTATGCACGGTTTAAAATGAATGAGATCAAAAATTCATTGTATGAATATAACAGGGCGATCAGCGCTGCTCCAAAACGGGCGGAGATTTATTACCAGCGCGGCCTGGTGCTTGAGTCTGTCAAGATCCGTGATGCCATAGCAGATTTTACCCATGCGATACGCCTGGATAAAAGGTTTGCGGCGGCTTACGCTGCAAGGGCCGCTGCCAATATGCAGCTTGGCTACAAGGATGGTCCGATTAGTGATTACACGACTGCGATCGAGCTGGAACCACAGAACACCGAATACATCAACGGCAGGGCTGCAGCCCTGTCTATGGCAGGTCTTCAGGAACAGGCGATTCTGGACTATTCAAAGACCCTGGAAATTGCACCGGACAACTCTCGCGCCTACCTCGGTCGCGGCATGAGTCATGCTGAAAACGGTGATTTAAAAAGGGCATCCAGTGATTTTAAAAATGCACTCAAGGCCGACCCGGGGATATCTGGCGCAGTTTATCTTGAAATGGGCATCCTGCAGGAAAAGCAAGGCAAGTATAATGAATCCATAGAAAATTTCAGCAAGGCAATCGAGGCATCCGGAAAGGACGGCAGGGGCTATTCATACAGGGGAATGGCGCTTGAAAGGATGGCCGACTACAGGAACTCGGCACTGGACTATTCCAGGGCACTGGAACTTAAGGCTGATAACGCCAGAGATTATTACAATCTGGGATATGTGGAACTACAGAGCGGAAACTACCGGAAGGCGATCAGCGATCTGGACAGATCTGCAACACTTGATCCTCAAAACCCGTTTGCATACAGCAACCTGGCCTTTGCCCGTCAACAGACCGGTAACTACAGTCAGGCCATAACAGATTACAGCAGGGCCCTGACATTGAAACCGGAAAATGACACTACCGATTACAGACGCCGTTACCCTGACTCGCAACTTGACCAGATAGCCAGTGAATACCAGCCATTTTTTATATATTACAATCGGGGGCTTTCCTATCTTGCCTCCAGAAACTATCGTCAGGCCATTGCTGATTTTGATCAGGCAGTCCAGCTTGCTCCAAAAAGTGCAGAGACCTTTGTAAAACGGGGCATGGCAAAACAGCAGCTTAATGACATGGACGCCGCCCTTAAGGATTATAACAGGGCGATCGAACTGGATTTTGTTTTTGCCGAGGCATATTTTGCCAGGGGAACATGGTATGAACAGTCCGGGGCCTTTTCAATGGCCATATCAGACTACGGCAAGGCTATTACATTTAAACCTGATTTTGCACAGGCATGTTTCAGCCGCGGCCTGCTGTATGCCCAGATGAACCTTAATGAACGGGCGCTTACAGATATAAAGACCGCTGCGGCAATGAATCTGCAGCAGGCAAAAGATTATTTGCTGACACATGGAGTTGAGTGGTAAAAACTATCAGAAAAAGAAAGGGTATAACCATGAAAAAATTATTGATACTACTGACAGTTACATTGCTGTTTGCAACAGGTTGTTCGCACAGGATAACTGGACCCGGACCTATTGATATAACAGCCATGCGCCAGGTTGAGGAAAACTGCGCCTGGTATCTTTTTGGATTAGGTCCGTTTGGAGAGGCAACCCTGTTGCAAAAGCCGGATACAATCCAGTACACTGTTCACAACTATCTCATCTACAGCTCTTTCTGTACGACAGGATATAACAAATAATGTCCATCCGGGCCTTATTCCTTGCAATTACTGTAATGTTACTATGTTCCGGCTGTTCATGGTTTTCGTCCAAGCCACAGCCAACCCCGTTACAGGTTGCCCAGGAGGCAGCGGAAAAATCCCGTATTGCCAACGAGGCCTTAAAAAAGAGCTTTGGAACTCCGCAGGTACGCTGGACATTTGAGGCCCAATCAATAGAAATAAACTTTAAGGCATCTACAGGGCTGAATTTTTATGATGATGAACCACATTCACTAGTGGTCTCGGTCTATCAGTTAAGTGACCCGAACAAATTCAGCAGCTACCTTACAAGCCGTGAAAAACTGAACGAGATTATGGACACATACCGGTTTGACCCATCCGTAACATCCTTTGATCAGATATTTCTGCAGCCCGGCCAACAGATAACTGTCAGACTTGATCGTTCTGAAAACAGTCGCTATGTTGCGATAGTTGCAGGTTATTATCAAAGTGATCCGGATCAGTCCACCAGGCTGTTCGAAATACCTGTCAGGATAACCCCGGGAAGTAATCAGGCTTTGGCTGTCCCTGGAAAACTTTTTGTAAATATCTTTGCCGGAGACACCATGATTCAGCAGTACGGGAGCAACTAAATGGATTTTACAAGACCGATACTATGGCGTCACGGCCTTTTTCTACAGCCGCAGCATCTTCAATTGAATGAGCTGTACCAGCAGTCACGGCTAGACCCACTATGGGAGTTCCTGCAGCCCTGGTTTTGGGGAGTTACGGGGCTTGAGCTGATGGAGTCTTCACTTGCCACTATGAATTTTGAGGTAACAGGGGGTCGTTTCCTCTTTCCTGACGGCTCCTTTGCAATCTTTCCGGGAAATTCAGTACTGGAACCACGTTCTTTTGACACCGCATGGACAGACCGCAACAAACCGCTGTCTGTCTATATCGGTTTACGCAAGATCAGCCTGATTGACTCAAATGTCACATTGGTTCAGGAGTTGAAGGATCAGGCCACTGTAACCACCCGCTACCTCTCCTCTACAACTGCAGAGCAGGTTCAGGATCTGTATCTTAACGGAGAGGCCGGCCAGGTTCAGGTAATGCAGTACCAGTTAAGGATATTCTTTGAAAATGAGCTTGACCAGCTTGACAGTTACGAACTACTGCCTATAGCACGACTGGAGCAGATGACAGAACGGATCAGGCTGGTTTCCGGATATATACCACCGGTAATGTCCGTATACTGCTCAGACCGACTTTACAGTCTTTTACGTGACATACGTGACCGTCTTGCTGCAAAGGGTCGTCAACTGGAAAGCTACAAAAAACTGGCCCGTCTTGCCACAAATGATGCTGACAGCCGTTATCTCCCTTATATTATGGCACTGTCATGCCTCAACCGCCATATCCCGATACTGACCCATTACTGTGAGACCGGCCAGGCACATCCGAGTTCCGTATATGCGGCACTGCGCCAGGTGATTGGTGAACTTTCTTCATTCAGCAGTTCGGTTGATATGAATGGAGAGACACTGGATGGCGAAAAACTGCCTGTCTATCGGCACACCAATTTATGGGAATGCTTCAGCCTGGCGCTGGCTGTTATTGAGACCGCACTGGTTGATTTCATGACAGGGCCCGAATTTATCGGTCTGTTTGAACGTGAAGGGGATACATTCTACATAGAAAATCTTGATACGGAGCTATTTCATCCCAAGAACCACTTTTTTCTTGTTGTTGGAACAGATATGGAACTAAACCACCTTCTGGATAACCTGGGACGAGTAGCCAAAGTAACATCCCGTCAATTTATGCCAACCATTGTAAAACGTGCCCTTGCCGGTATTGAGCTGAGCTTTCTTGCACAACCCCCGCGTGAGGCCCCTGGCAGGTCAGATGGATACTTCTTCCGGCTTGACGACAGCAGCAGACTCTGGAAACAGATAGTTGAAGACAAGAGTATTGCCCTGCACTGGGATAACGCTCCAGTCAGCCTTAAACTTGAATTGATGATTGTCAGGAGATAACATGCGGCTCGTGGACTGTTTTGTCACGCCCCTGGCCTATACGGCCTACATTGTAGGAACTGCTGATGAGCAGCATCCTGATTATGGCCAATTGGGTGACCTTCTTCAGCGCTCACTGGCCGAAGGGGAAAAAATGTCAATGCAGGCAGGTTATACTACAGCCGAATATGATTCTGCCCGTTTTGCTGTATGTGCATGGATTGATGAGGCGGTTCTCTGTTCAGGGCTACCTGACAGGGATCTCTGGTCAGCAGAGTTGCTGCAACGCAGAATATACAACACCACCAGGGCTGGCGAAGAATTTTATCAAAAATTACAGTCTATTGGAGAAGATATGCAACAGGTTAAGGCGGTCTACTATCACTGCCTTGCCCTGGGATTCAAAGGGCGTTTCTTTTCACCGGATTCAGAAAAAGACCTGACTGCCATCAAACAGCAGACCCTGAAATCCCTGAAGGGAAATGGCTCAATGCTGTCTACTGACAGTAGCCTGACCGGATTTTTTCCGGATTCGTACCCCAACAACCAGCCAAACCGTCGCAAAAAACTCCCGCAGTTAGCCATCTCATCCATTACCCTGTTGCTGGTACTGGCGCCACTGCTGTTCATCCTGCTTACCTATCTGTCTTACAACAGTTTGCTGAACGAACTTACAGCCACGCTGTTCAGGATGGAGTTCCGATAACATGAAGTTAATCTCTAAACTTTTTAAATTTACTATTATTCTCATCATTGTGTCAGCCGTTACAGGTGGGGCCTTCTGGATGGTTTATATCGCCAAGTGGCCTGTCTGGAGCGGAGTTTCCCTGATACTTGGGGCCATAGGACTAGTGATAGGCTGGTGGTGGATCAGACGCCTGCTCGTTCGCCGTAATGAAAAGGCCTTTGTCAAAAAAGTAGTAGAACAGGAAACACCGCTGATTGATGTTACTGCCCAAAAAAATAAAGAACAGATTCAGAGTCTGGAAAGAAAATGGGCTGAAGGACTGAATACACTCAAAAACTCTAATCTGGCCAGAAAGGGTAACCCTGTTTACGCCCTTCCATGGTTCATGATGCTAGGAACAACCGAAAGCGGTAAAAGTTCGGCGCTACGCAGCGCAAGGCTTTCAACTCCTTTTCCCGAGACACCCCACCCGGCTGGAATGGGTACCAGTTACTGCGACTGGTGGTTTACGGAACATGCCGTAATGCTGGACACTTCCGGTAAATATGCTGACCCGCATCCGGATCCTGCCAATCTTGACGAATGGCAAAGACTGCTGTCCCTGCTTTTGGCTGCACGCAAAAAAGAGCCTTTAAACGGTATTGTTGTAACTGTTGATGTGCCTGGACTGTTTGAAAAAAACGCAGATCTGCTGGAAGAGGAGGGTCGTGTCATCAGGTTGCGCATTGATGAATTAATGCGAGTTCTTGGTGCCAGAATCCCGGTGTATCTGCTTGTAACAAAGTGTGACCAGGTTTACGGCATGGTATCTGCCCTTGAACAGTCACAGGATTCTTTTCTACGCCAGCCAATGGGGGTAATTAATGAAGATTTAACCCGCCCCTGGAATGATTTTCTGGAAATTACCTTCAGTTCCATAACAGAACGACTTAAAGATCTGCGCCTGCTTCAGCTTGATAGCACAAAAGGCAACAAAACCGCACTGATGCTGCTTCCGGAAGAATTTAACAAGCTAAAGGAAGGGCTTGGCCACTTTATGCAGGGGCTTTGCCGGGTAAATCCTTACCAGGAATCACTGCTTTTGAGGGGACTGTACTTCTGTAGTGCGCTCCAGAGTGGTTCACCGATCTCACGCTTTATCAAACAGGTCTCACTTAACGCCTCTTCAAGACAATCAACAGCATTCCTGCCTGCCCCTTCCGTGGATAACAGGGTCTCAACAGATCTGCAACAACCACAACAGGAAAACGGCATCCTTTTTATGGACATCCTGCCAGGCACACATCGTGGCATATTCCTTTTTGACTTTTTCGACTGGGTGTTACCTGCAGATCGATGGCTCTACATGCCTCATCGAGAAATGCTGCGTCGGGTAAAGATTACATGGAGCCTAGGTACCATTGCCTGGCTTATAATTTTGGCCGGCATTTTTGGAGCTGTCAGCAGTTCCTATCTGCTCAACCGTCATTCCATAAACATCTTTACTGAAAATTTTAAAGAACCAGTAAAGCTTAATAACGACCTGCTGCATGATCTTGTGGTGCTTGACAGGATGCGTCAGGCCATTGTTCAAATGGAAGATAGCAACCGCCGCTGGGGTTTTCTACGACTGGGGCTTGATCAGAGCAAAGATGCTGTAAAACAACTGAAAAAACAGTATTGTGCCCTATCGCATGACTTTCTTGAAAAGGATATTAACCATAAAATTATAGAAAAAATCAGAATTTTTGAACCCAAAACACCCGGCTTTGAACGTGGCGCCTACATCCAGACAACACTGGATCGCCTGCAATATATAGAGGCCAGACTGGACAAAAAAGGTGTTGAAGACTTTAAAAAAATGCCCCCCCCTTCATCGGTATTCCTGATGTTGCTTGACTGCCGGATGTCTCCCGAGATGGGGGAACGTTACCAGTCCGTTCTGACATATTACTACCTCTGGCAGGATGACGTTGCCATGCTTGAATCAGAAAAGCAACGCTGGACCGTACAGCTAAACAAGGCCCTGCAGGGTGGAAGTGGTGGCAGTTACGATTTTAACTGGCTGATGGAATGGATAAACAAGACATCTGAAAATGAAAAGATCACCATTGACAGTTTCTGGGTTGGCACTGGAAAACTTGATCAGATATCTATGATAGAACCATGCTTTACAGTGAAGGGCAAGCAGATACTAGATAGTTTTATTGAACGTATTCAAAAAGTTACAGCTAACTCTTCACTGATAAAATCTGGAATCAAACAGTTTCTGTTTGATTACACACAGCATTATATCGGGGCGTGGGAACAGTTTGCCGATGACTTTCCTGAAGGAATATATTCTTTTTCCTCTATACCTGAAATGCGTTCCCAGGCAGCCGATATTTCTGCAACAAAAATCCCTTCCGAAATCTTCATTCAGAGACTGACCACAGAACTGAAACCATTTGCAGATAACAAAGATATACCCAACTGGTTAAAGATGGCCTTTGAATATCAGAAACTTTATGACCAGGCCCATCAGCAGGCTTTACTCAAACAGGCTTCAGGTTTCAACAAGGCAATCAGTGAAGTTTTTAATAAAGGTAAAAAGGCAGTTGAAGAGTTGAAATCAAAAGCACCGAAAGAAAGCACCGGATTTACAGCAACCGAAAGGATAGAGCTGATACAGAATTACGCAAGTTATAAAAAAGCCCTGGAGGAACTTGCTAAAGGTGTGACCAGCCGTAACGCAGCCACAAAACTTGCAGTTGAAATATATTCAGGCACAACAACATCTTCACAGCCATCCAGTCCAACAGGAAAAGATGCAGCGGTTGTTCCGCAGGCCTCGCGTTTTGTCACAGCTACAGATTCATTAAAGGCTTTTGAAAACCAGTCACGCCAGCTTAGCAATAACCCGATATTCTGGGATATCCTTAAAAGCCCCCTTGATTTTTTTGTACTGCTTGCCAGTCGCGAGGCTTCATGTTCTCTGCAGGCCGATTGGGAATCCCAGGTACTTGCCGAATCCTCCCTTGCAACAGAAAAAAACATACATGAACTGCTTTTTGGACAACAGGGCCTTGTATTAAAGTTCATAAAAGGCCCTGCGGCCCCGTTCCTTAAACCAACACCTCAAGGCTTCCAGACAAACTCGGTGATGGGACACCATATCAACTTTAACGCTCAGTTTATTAATTTTATTGATCGTGGCAGTGCAGGACTACAGAAACTTCAGGATTCATACTCTGTCAGGATTACAGCGCTGCCGCTGGATGTGAACCGCGAAACCTTTCCCAAGCCCCATGCAGCCATCCTGAGGCTTTCATGCGGTGATACACAGCAGACCATTACAAATATGAACTTCCCGGTTCAAAAGAATTTCAAATGGTCTCCCAAAAACTGCGGGGAGGTATCTCTGCAAATAAAGATCGGTTCTCTGGTTCTGGAGAGAAACTATCCCGGTTCTCGCGGGATGATAAACTTTCTGAATGAATTCAGACATGGCTTCCATGAATTCAAGCCTGAAGACTTTCCAGAGCAGCAGCAAGACCTGGAGTCCATGAAACTTCAGCATCTGCGTCTAAAATACAATTTTCATGGCCATCAGGCGCTTACTTCAATGCCGGAATATGCCCCGTTAAACGCACCACCAATCATAACCAACTGTTGGAAAGGGGGGCAAGATGACTCCCGTTGAGGCAGTCCACACCCCGATACCGGGTAAAAATCCCGCTGGAGAAGATATCCGTTTTGACCCGCTCTTTGACCAGATTCAAAATGAAATTACAGTCAAACCCTCCAGCGATCCCCAGTCTGGCAACTGGCCACGTATCGTGGATCTGTCAACAGAAATACTTGGAAACAGATCAAAGGACCTGCTGGTTGGAAGCTACCTGGCAGTAGCCCTGTTGCATCAAAAGGGTCTGCCTGATGGATTACAAGACGGCCTTACGATTATGGCTGATTTGATGTCATTGTTCTGGAATGAACTTTTCCCTCCATTAAAACGGATGCGAGGGCGTGTTCAGGCAATTACATGGTGGCAGGAAAAGACCGTTGATTATCTGCGCAATAGCGAAAATATCCCTGACATCCCGGCACAGACCCAGGCAACACTGGTGGAACTGGTCAACACCCTGTTTGATCTCTTTTCAGAAAAATGTCCTGACGCACCTTCTCCACGCACTCTGCTTGAATTTGTAAAATCCCTGCCGATCGAATCAACCGGGCAACCTGCTGAAGAAGAACCGGTTGTAGCAGAAGAGACTGCGCCCCCCTCCCCTGCTACTGCTGTGCCAAAACCTGCAACTGCAAACAGGCAGACTGCAAGCCCTCCTGCAAGGTCACAGGATGCAGGCCTGCCGATTAAATCCGTTTCAACACAAGAAGATGTTCAGCAGTTGCTTAACAGTGTCATCGCTAACCAGTACCTGCTGGTTGACTTTATGATCGCCACACAGCCAACACCCACCGAAGACCCGGCATGGTACAAAATGAATCTGCTTGCCGCCTGGTTTGAAATAAAAAAACAGCCCCCTGCCACTGACAACAAAACACTGATTCCAGCGCCTGATCCAGGAATGCTCAACAGTATCAACAATATGAAGTCAGCAGGCAACCTGGCCGGCGTCATCAATAACGCCTGTTTTAATATCCGCAACTATCCCTTCTGGCTGGATATGAACCGATATGCATCTGAAGCAATGCAGTCCCTGGGGTCGCAATACAAAGATGCTTTACTATCCATTGCAAGTGATACAGTTTTTTTTATACAGCGCTTCAAAGGTGTAGAGAACCTCACGTTTAATGACGGAACTCCATTTGCAAACCAGCAGACCAGGGAATGGCTGAGAAATCTCTCAAACAGTGACAATCAGCAGCAGGAACATCCTGCAGTTTCTCAGGATGATATCAATTCAAAGGTTACGGAAGGCTACCAGCGCTGCAAGGATATGTTCTCTAACGGAAAGCAGGGGGAGGCGCTAAATCTGATGCATCAACTGTTGCAGGAAAGCAAATCTGCCAGAGAACGTTGTCTCTGGAGAGCTGCCCTGCTGAGGCTGTTCCTTTTCACTGGCATGGAAAAACTGGCAACCCCGCATCTGAACGAACTGATGAAAGATTTTGATTACTACCATCTTGAATCGTGGGAACCTGAAATGGCTATCTCTGTACTGCGTACGATCTGGAACATACTACGCACCCAGGATGACCAGGAATCAAAAAAACGGGCAGATGAAATTCTTTCAAGGATATCAATGCTCTCCCCCTCTGAAGCGTTTAATCTTGTCAGATAATATCAAGAAAAAATGGATACTTAAGCAGGCAGCCCCTGACAAGGCTGCCGCAATATCTTTGGTGTCAGGACTTTTGCCTGTTACTGCCAGGATTCTTGTAACGCGCGGCATTACAGAACCTGAAGAGGTGTCTCTTTTTTTGAACCCAAGTCTTTCAGGTATGCTGGACCCTTTTTTGCTAAAAGATATGCAGCAGGCTGTAGAACGTCTGGTTGTTGCCCGCGAGGCCGGTGAAAAAATCTGCATATACGGGGATTACGACGTTGACGGCATCAGCGCGACAGCACTTCTGATATCAGGTTTTACAGCCCTGGGACTTAAGACCGGATACCACATACCCAACAGGATGGAGGATGGTTACGGTCTTAACAGTGAAGCCCTGCGCTCGATCCAAGAACATGGCGTCAGTCTGGCAATCAGCGTTGATTGCGGGGTAACTGCTGTTGAAGAGGCCAGGTTATGTAGTGAGATAGGCCTTGACCTGATTATCACAGATCATCATCAGCCATTAACATCACTGCCAGCGGCTATTGCGGTAATCAATCCGCACAGGGCTGATTGCGATTATCCTTTCAAGGGACTGGCCGGTGTCGGAGTTGCATTCAATCTGTTGGTGGCCTTACGCAACAGACTTCGCAAACAGGGAATCCACGATAATAACCTGCCAGATTTACGGCAATGGCTTGACCTGGTGGCCCTCGGAACCATTGCCGATCTGGTGCCACTGACCGGTCAGAACCGGATACTGACAAAAGCAGGTTTGCAGAGAATGGGCAAAGACTGCCGAACAGGCATGGCAGCACTGAAAAAAGTAGCCGGTGTACAGGGAGATGTCAGCAGTGGCCAGGTAGGGTTTCAACTGGCGCCACGCATTAATGCAAGTGGCCGTCTGGAAAGCGCAGTTACCGGTGTAGAGCTGCTTCTGACCCAAGACAATACACTTGCCAGGGATTTAGCCGACGAACTGGATGCTGCCAACTGTGAACGCCGTCAGATTGAACGACTTATTTTTGAAGAAGCCGTTGCCATGATGGAAAAAAGGGACAATCCTGATTTGTCCAGAAGTATTGTACTGTCTTCCACGGACTGGCACCAGGGAGTGGTGGGTATTGTGGCTTCAAGGATGGTGGAAAGGTATTATCGTCCCACCATACTGGTTGCTGAAAATCAGGATGGAACCGGAAAGGGTTCAGGCCGCAGCATTGCCGGCTTTCATCTGCTGGAGGCCATTAACCAATGCAGCAAATATCTGTTAAGATACGGTGGACACCATGCTGCTGCTGGAATAACCTTAAAAACTGATGAAATAGAGAACTTTGCAAAAGCCTTTGAACAAGCTGCGTCAACTCAGCTTACAGAAAACCAGTTGATACCTGAGCTGTCACTTGACACAGAAATTGAAGCCAGTGAACTGACAATTGACCTGGTTTCAGAACTGCAAAAACTTGGCCCTTTTGGCATGGGCAACCCAACGCCTGTGCTTATGCTCAGAGATATGCAGTTGGTTGAAAGCCGTTGTTTTGGCAATAATAATCTGAATATCACGGTCAGACGCAACGGTTTTCAATTCAGGACAGTAGGTTGGGGAATGGCTGACCGGACAGTGCCTGCCTCTATGGATATTGCATTCACTGCAAAGATTGATACATGGAATGATCGCGAGCAGCTAAGGTTGGAATTAAAGGATTTCAGGGACGCAGAGTTAAACCATGCAGCGCAATGAAAGGTTCAACAAGGCCGATAAGATAATCAGAACAGGATTCCTGGTAAATGCCGCTCTGATGCTGATAAAGCTTGCAGCAGGTTACTGGGGACAGTCTGACGCAGTGTTTGCCGATGGAATTGAATCTGCCAGTGATTTTATTGCAATTTGCAGCACCATGCTTGCCCTCAGATGGGGGAGACAGCCATTTGACGAACAGCATCCATATGGACACGGAAGGGCTGAATCCCTGGCAGCCTTGCTGATTTCGCTGGTAATCTGCTCAACAGGTATCTGGATACTGGCAGATTCTGTCATGTCTGTAATTAATCAAGATTTCAAATCACCTGGCTGGCTTGCCATTTCAGCAACGGTTGTTACAATCGTTATAAAAAATCTGCTGTACAGCTATTCAAAGGCAGTTGGAGAACAACTTGAAAGCCCTTCCCTGCTGGCAATCGCACAGGACCATCGCAAGGATGCACTGACATCGGTTGCAACCCTTGTTGGCGTTTCAGGCGCTTACATGGGCTGGAATGTCATGGACCCTCTGGCTGCCGGACTGACTTCTGTTTTTATTCTCTACGTCGGCTGGTCTACCTTTCGCAGTGCCGTGCATGATCTGATGGACGGTTCGGTAAAAGGTGAATACATCCGTGAAATAACCGCCCTTGCAGAAGGGGTTAAATATGTGGATCATGTACACCAGATTCGGGCAAGAAGGTCAGGTCAGTATATTATTATTGACCTTAAACTGGAAATGAACCCGGAAATGACCGTTAAACAGTCACATGATGTGGCCAAGGAGGTAAAAAGGCTGATATTTGAACAGTTCAGCAATGTAGGAGATGTGATGATACATATAAATCCGCATAATGAAGACCATAAGGATATGATCAGGCTGTGAAATAAAAAGGTTCATAACTCCTGATCACACAGTTTTTTCGATGGCACCAATTCGTAAACAAACCGCAGATTTGTCTGATTTGTAAAAAGCTGCGGCATCACACGCTACCAAGCAGCAGCATCATACTGAAGGTGCAGATAATGTTGATAGAGGCACAGCCATGAAGATTCTGCTGGCAGACGATCACAAGCTGTTCAGCAGCGGCATGAAAAACCTGCTTGAAGCCGGGGGCTACGCCGTGGTGGGGACAGCCGCAGATGGCAGCCACGCCCTTGCAGCAGCGCGGGAGCTGCAGCCCGACCTGATCCTGATGGATATCAACATGCCGGGCTGCGATGGTGTTAAAGCTACGCGCCTGATAAAATCAGAATTCCCTGACATGAAGATCGTCATGCTCACCATGAACACTGATGATGACTCGCTGTTTCAAGCCATCAAGAACGGCGCATCCGGTTATCTGCTGAAAAACCTGGATGCCGAACATCTGTTTACCT
>DYNH01000053.1 GCA_020721175.1 Trichlorobacter lovleyi
GTATCCGATGAGCAGATGATCGGTATGCAGGGTTCTGATCTGCTGGTAAAGGTCAAGGAACTCTACCCCCATACACAGCGGATACTGCTGACCGGACGAGCCACTGTTGAAACAGCACTGAAGGCTGTCAACGAGGGTGAAATCTTCCGTTTCTTTACAAAGCCCTGGGATGAGGATGAATTAAAAACTACTATCAGGTCTGCAATTGACAAGTACAACATGGAATGGTGGTAGATCGATCTTAACATGGATATACTGCATATCTATGCCTGTCTATTGAGACGGAAGGCTAGAGACAGCATTGCAGGCACAAGAACCAACGCTGCCAGGGCTGTAAAGCCGATACCGAGATTTGTTGCCCAGCCAATAGAAGACATGGCACCGTAATCAGTAAAGGACAGGGAACCAAAACCGGCTACAGTGGTTATGGCAGACAGCAACACTGAACGCCCTGCCTGAACAAAGGCCTGTTCCTGTTTTCCTGTAACTACTTCGCAACAGCGATGCTGGATATGAAGACCGTAATCACTTCCCATACCGATAATAGTCACCAGAACCATAATATTCATAAAGTTAAGCTTCATCCCGAACAGCGCCATGACGCCCAACATGGACACTGCGCCAAAAAGAACCGGTCCAAGTGAAGCAGCTATGCCGGCCATATTTTTAAAATGAGAAAGCAAAAGCAACAAAACAAGCAGAGTTCCTATGCCTGTTCCGTTAATTGCTCCAGCCTTGACAGCAGCCAGCAGTTCACTGCTCACAAGACCAGTGCTGGTAACCCTGGCATCAGGAATGCTGGAGGCCAGCCCCCTGGCAAATTCATTCTGATCAAGCTGCCCTGTTTTAAAATAAAGGTAGTTAAGGGCATGCCAGCCGTTGCTATCCTGAACAAGATGCCGTTCCACCACTCCACGCAATGGCGAGTCCATCAGCCGTCCGATAATCACAGACTCATCCTGAACCTCTGTAAGGCTTCCATCTCTTAAAAAATCAAGGTAGTTTTCAAAAGAATCAGAATTAAACCCTTTAAGTAACAGACTTTTTTCAAGCTGTTCCGATATTGAATTCAAAGATTGCAGATCAGTTGTAATCCGTTTCTGCTCAGCCTTTCGGTTCATAATCTGCCCTGGACCTGACCATGCCTGCAATCTGCCTTCAGAGACAAGCCTTGCAGCAAGATTCTCAACAGCAAGATTACGCTCCAGAACATCTGTCTGCGTCTTGCCGTCCAGGGCAATCAGCAGACTTTCAGGCGCAAGATTCAGATGCCTTTCAATCAGCTCCTGTGCATGAAAAGCCTCGGATTCCTGCGGTTGAAGATTTTTAAGATCACCGTCAAAGGATGTATGCAGGCTTGCCAAAAACATGAAAACCAGCAACAGAGATGCACCCCACAGCAGCGGACGTGGCCAGCGGACTGAAAAACGCCAGATTCTGTTCATCCCAAGACCTGGCAGGGTGCGGTACTTGTTTTCTGGTGAATCAGTTTTTCTCAACAGTAATGGCATCAGAAAAAGTGTGGTATACAGAGAAAAGATCACCCCTAACCCAACCAGAATGCCCAGTTCCGATAGAGCCCTCACTTCGGCCCACCCAAGCACCAGAAAGGGCAAGGCAGTGGTTGTGGCCGCAGTAAACAATCCTTGCCCTGTATCAGTGACAGCAAGAGTCACTGCCTTGTCAGTTGTAGCTCCAGAGGCCCTTTCAGTATAAAAACGGTCATATATATGTATGGAATAATCGGTCCCCAAACCGATGATCAGGGCCATAAAGGCAAAGGAGATAATATGAATGTCAGCCAGAAAAACCCCCGCCGTACCCAGGGCAAACAGCACCCCCAGGGCAAGGATCAACGGGATTATCAACGTTGGCCAGAGGCGACGATAGACTGCGTAGAATATCCCCAGCACCACGATCAGCGATGACAGGATACAGGAGATGATATTTGACTTCATGGCTGATTCATCAATCACAGCACTGATATGGGCGCCGGCACAGTATATCTTGGCCTTGGCTCCTTGCCTTGCTTGATTGATCTCTGCCACCAGCCTGCGGGCAAAGGTCATCTCCTGAACCGGCCGGGACGGTTCTGCAATCATAATCAGCACATGACCGTCACGGGAGAGGAAGTATGGGGAGGAAGCATCCATATCCAGGGCCTGACTACCAGCCTTAAGCCTGGGAAGAATCAGGTCACGCAGTCCAAGCGGATCTGCAATGGCAAGAGCAGAACCACCGGCGCCAAGCGATCCGGCCAGTTGGACAGTAAGCAAATCCAGTGATTTATCAATAGACTTGGGACTGAAACGGTCTTTGAGGGTCAAGGTCTCTGCAAGTGGTACAAAGGCAGCAGGATGGGCAGAGGCAAAAGAGATCAGCTCAACAAAACGCTGGGCCTCTGATTCCTCGTAGATTTTATAAATCACACGCCTGAAGGCAGGAACACCATCAATCTGAATCTCACGCAACCGCTCTGCCAGTCTGGCCGCCTCGGCAGGTAGCTCCTCAGGTTTCCCTTCCAGAAGGAAATAGGCGTCATTTGCCCCTCCTGACCACTCCAGAGAATCAAGCAGCAGTCGCATGGCTGGACGATCTGCAGGAAAAAGGCGAAAAATATCGGACTCAAAATGTATATTAAACAGCGAAACAACTGATAATATAGCAAACAGCAGCAGACATGCTGCAACCATCAGCGGTGATCTGCTGGTTGTTTTGTCAATCCAGGCAAGGTGACGGATGGTCAGGCGATTGATAAGACCCAACAGGCTGTCTAACCAGGAAATCCCCATTGATCAGCGGGAGATTAACCTGGAAAGGGGCAGAAGATGCAGACCTGCAAGCGAGACGTTAAAAAGGCTCTCTTCCAGTGTTGTGTTGATATCCGGTTCTTCCAGAGTCAGCTTGATCCGGTCTCCTTCAGCGCTGTCCATCAGTATCTCAAACGCCATCCGCACACCGGACAGTGCCTTGTAGTCACGATATCTGACCCGTTCTCCGGTTGAAAGATTTTTTTCCAGCACCAGCCCATCCTCCAGTACAATCCGCTCCAGCGCCCCATTTCTGGCCTTTTGCTCAATCTCGCCATTGTCCGGAGCACCGGATGGAGGATCAGAGTCAAGCACCCAGCGCAACATGGTAAAACCACGCTGGCCGGTTGAAGCAGGCAAGTCAGCTATCCTGCCCTGATAGGCCACTCCATCTGCCGGGTAGGTCAAGGTCAGTTGTTCGCCATTCAACTTCATCTCCATCAGTGTTGTTCCAAAAGGGGAGAGCAGAACCAGGCGAATCTGATCCGGTCTTCGATAGACCATCACTCCCCGGCCTGTAAAATTTCTGTCAGTGGTATTCAGCGAAAGGATTACTGTAGAGCTGATGGTTTCAACAACCCGTCCAGGCACAGCCAGAGACCTGTCCGGCAACCCCTGCCCTTTTACGCATGACATCAGAAAAACTGAGGCAACAGCCAATAAAAACAGACGAAACATAGATTACTCCAGACGGAAATCCGCATCGGTCAGACCGATATTTTTCCGTATCTTGCGAAAAGTTATTACTGTCTTGTCACCATTGCGCTCTTCAATTGAAAGCCTGTTGATGGCTCCATCTTCCTGCATTACAATGATTAACTCCCTTAACTGCCCGCCCTTGACAGGTCTGATCATAACAGTGGTCAGCCCCCCTGCCTGGCTGGCCCGTACAGTCATCCCGTCAGGAACAGTTTTAACAGGCTTGTAAATAGATGCAAACCAGCGGGAAAGCCCCTGTTCGGGTGGTAACGCAATCCTCTGCAGTTCAGCGCCAGCCCCCAGACGTTGTTGCAACACTGTATCTTTTAACAGAACCTTGCTGCTGTAAGGGGGGGCTATATCCATAAAAAAGAGATCAGG
Organism: Trichlorobacter lovleyi; assembly: GCA_020721175.1. Taxonomy (GTDB): domain Bacteria; phylum Desulfobacterota; class Desulfuromonadia; order Geobacterales; family Pseudopelobacteraceae; genus Trichlorobacter; species Trichlorobacter lovleyi_A. Next base: position 3,891 of record DYNH01000053.1, read on the forward strand.
CTTCCTGAAACGGACCTCCCCCTGCATTACCATCTTTTTTTTCATTATTGAGAGCTGCTTCTCCTGGGTTATTTCAGCGGAAAAATCCTGTATCCCATCAAAGGATCGCCTTAAAGTTTCAAGCCCCTCAACCGGCGTCAGGCTGCGGGCATCAACCGGTATGGCAAGGGCCAGCGCAACAAGCAGGAGATAAAAACATCTTGCAATAGAGCAATTTCTGATTTTACCTGACTCGAAACGGACGATTCTGGCATGACAAACTGCTGATATTACTTTGTCAGCCAGTCTGTAAAAGAACAAGCAGAGGCCTTTGGCTGAATGTGTGTAATCTGTAATTATATTCATAACAATTTAAAATTCCTGTCATCATAAAGGTCCGATCCCGATCGAAAGGGTAATATCAAGCAGATTCATACCATCCACAGTTACATGCCCCTCCACCTGACGTAAGCGGCCAAAACTTCTGATTATTCTGACAAAGACATCCAGTGTGTCACCGATACATGGAGGTCTGCCAAAAACAGCCTGATCAACCATTGCCAGGAAGCCCCCCTCCCCTTCCTTTTCTATTGCTGCAATACCTGCCAGTTGGGCAACCGCCTCGACCAGCATAATCTGAGGCACCACCTGCAAAGAGGCAGTGACACGATAGCTAGCACGGGCGCTGGATCCGGGCTGGCACTCCAGCACCCTGTCAAGCATTTGAAACGGATAACGGTGGGGCAGGTATACGGAGGGATCTTGGCTAAACAGAATCGCCGCCTTTCAGGGTTATGGCAAAATATGGACCTTGAGGAGAGCTGGCAAGCTGCAATCCCAGTTCATCCTGCTTTAGTAATGATGTCAGAATCCCAAGCACAATTCCACCCATAGCAAGGGAGCGACCGATCAGTTTACCCGGATAACAGGCTGAATCAGCCGTAACAGCCCTAATCAGCGGGCCTGCGACCTCCTCTGTACCAGAAACAGCAAGGTGATTAAAAAGGCGCTGTTCCTTAAACAGATGATTTATCCCCTGTTGTTCAGAACCGGGAACCAGAAAACCGATGGTATTAATGCCGGTAAGCAGGGCCTTTACCTCAGCCCCGCGTCTTCTGGCATTTTCAGCTCGTTCCAGGACAAGCATCCCGCATCCTTCGCCGAAACCAGAGGCAAAACTTTTCAACTGTCCTGTAATATCAAAGGCATGGATCATTTGGGGTGTAAGTTCATCCACACCTCCGGCAAGCATGATGTCAGCCCTGCCTTCCTCAATATAACGGAATGCTGACATTAATGCAGATTCAGCGGAACAGAAACGTTGAATGATAGTTATATTAGGGCCCTTGATACCATACTCAATAGAGGCGTTACTGGCTGCTGCATTGGCAACTGTATTGGGGAACAGCATTGGTGAAAGGCCAGAAATGCCGTTATTATAATAGCCGCTTAGAAATTCGCAGGAATTTGCTATACCACCAAAACCGGAGCCCAGCGCTATCCCGATCCGCTCCGGATGGACAGCCCCTCTCGACAGTCCAGCGTCAGCCAGGGCCAGGCCTGCCACAGCAACAGCAAACTGGCTGGCCCGATCAAGTTTACGGGCCTTGAGTGGAGCTATAAAATCAGTGGCCTTAAACCCCTCCACCTTGCCCCAGCAAAAGTCTTTTTTTGATTTTACCAGACCGTCTGGAAGCGGTTTCAGACAACTGACACCAAGCATAACCGCCTCAACAGCCGGTTTAATGCCGATACCGGCTGAACTTACAGCGCTGCAACCTGTAATTGCAATCTCGGTTCCTGACCGTTTCATCAGATTTTCTCCTGCTGCAAACCTGCACCACCTATGACTAGCGTGGTAACATTGCCGCCAAAGGCAAATGAGTTTGATATGGCGATCTGGCAATCTGTAACACGGATTCCATAATGACCGTAATCAAGGTTGCAATCAGGATCCGTTCCTCTGAAATTGAGGGTCTGGGGAATGATACCGGCATTCAGCGCCAGAACGGTTGCAACCGCCTCGATAGCTCCGGCAGCCCCCAAACAGTGGCCTGTTACCGGCTTTGTTGATATCAGTGGCGGCTTGACTGCACAATCGGCAAAAACCTGTCTGACAGCATTTGACTCAACAACATCATTCAATGGGGTTCCAGTGCCGTGGGCGTTAATCCAGCCGATCCGGTCACAATCAAGTCCGGCAGAGGCAATGGCACTGCGCATGACTCTGGCAGAGGCCTCCCCGGTCGGTTCAGGCGCCGTCATATGGAAGGCCTCGCCTACCAGGGAATACCCAAGCAGATAACCGTATACCTCGGCCCCTCTTTCCCTTGCTGTATCCTCATCTTCAAGCGTCATAAAAGCTGCGCCTTCTCCCAGTGAAAGCCCCTGCCTGCCAGCGCTGAAAGGGGCGCAGGGTCTGGAATCAACCACCTTTAATGCATTAAAACCGGCAAAGGTCAACATGCTGAGGGAATCTGTACCGCCGCACAGCATGGCCTTCAAACGACCGGTGCGGATCATATCCGCTGACCAACCGATGGCAGTGGCTGATGAAGAACAGGCAGTGGTGATACTGCCCTGATAACCTGCGAAACCAAAGTTATGCGCCAGCGCTGTTGAGCTGCAGTCAGGCAGCAGACTTCGCAACAGACCAGGTCTTGCATATCTACCTGAAAGTTCGGACTGCAACCAATCCTCAGCCTGTAGCATACCGCCAACCCCTCCGCCTACACATACCCCTACCTGATAGGGATCATAGACACCGGACAGAGAGCTCATGGCAACCGCTTCTCTTGCTGCAATTACAGCAAATTGATCGGTACGAGACAGGTGTAATGCCTGGCTGGCTGAAAAATGATCACCAGGGCGATAACCCTTTACCTGAGCCCCTATCCTGGATGAAAAGGCAGAAATATCAAAGAGATCAAGCGGTGCTATTCCACTCTTTCCGTTTAATATCGAATCCTGGAATTCTGGTACATTACCGGCCGCTCCGTTGATTACCCCCAGACCGGTTATGGCTATCCGCCTTTTTCTCACAAGATACCTCCATCCACCACCAGACACTGTCCGGTAATATAAGAAGCCTTTGAAGAAGAGAGAAACAATACCGCATCAGCGATCTCCTCTGGTTGGCCAATCCTGCCCAAAGCTGACGATTTTACAATCCGCTCCACCTGATCCTGTTTGAGTACAGTGGTCATATCAGTCTCTATCAGACCAGCAGCTATAGAGTTAACACGGATCCCCATGGAACCGAGTTCCCGGGCCAATGATTTGGTAAAACTGATGGCCGCACCCTTGGAAGCTGCATAGTTGGTCTGGCCGGCAACACCGGTTATGCCCGTTATTGAAGTTATATTAATGATAACTCCCTGGCGTCTGGAAAGCATCTTGCGCACACCCCATTTGCAGCAGTGAAACAGAGGAGAGACATTGATCTTCATCACTGCCTCCCAGTCATCCTCGGACATCATGGCCAGATAGCCATCACGGATGATTCCTGCATTATTAACCAATATATCAATATAACCGGTTTTCTCAGCAGCAGCATCAATCAGCGCCACAGCTCCAGTTGAACTGCTAACATCAGCCTTGATGGTTGTAATGGCGCCTGGAAGTCCAGATGCATCAATACGCAGTCTTTCAGCAGCGTCATCATCCTGCAGATAGGCCGCATAAATTCTGGCCCCCGCCGCTGCAAACTTCAGTGAGACAGCACGCCCTATCCCCCGTGTGCCTCCGGTTACAACCACTATTTTGCCATTATATTCAGAAGACTGTGACTGCATCAGATACACCCCGTACCCAGGATTTTCCAACAAAAAACTGCCCATGCATCTTTGATCCTGATTCCTCAACTACCCCTTAATTCCATTACAATCGAGCCTCTTTCAAAAGTCCCAAATTATGTCATTCCGGCAGGCAGCCGGAATCCAGATTTTAACTGACTGAAAAGACTGGAACCCCGATAGAGGCATTCGGGGTTGACAATCTTTTTGAAAGAGCCTCAATCTACTCAAAAAAGGACGCAGGTCATTTTAGTGGCGCTATTCTACTTCTTCCCATCCGCTTGAGCAACTTCCAAAGCGGCCCCCTGACCTTAAATATCCTCATGGCCTCTAACATCTGATCGCTGATATTTATCTCCAGTCCGGGTACAATCCAGTTTTTACGCTGCATGGCCTGCGTGGTAACGATATCTGCAAGCTGTTCCCTGACAGCCGGGGCCAGGTAAAAGACCGGTTTAAGCAGGTCTGTTTCAGCAGTAATAACCCCTTCATCAAGGGCTGTATGATACAGCTTTGTTCCCGGATAAATCCTGACACCTGTCATGGCTATCACTGCTACAGGTGTCAGTTCGTCCATCAGACTGAAACTTTCCTTAATGGTTTCCTCTGTCTCTTTTGGTCCGCCAAAGATTATGTAATGGGCAAAATCAATTCCGGATTGTCTGCAAAGCATTGAAGCAGACCTGACCTGACAGACATCAAACGATTTACATAGACTCTCAAGCATGACAGGAGAGCCTGAATCTGTGCCGAATTCAACGGCATCACAACCTGACTGTATCATCAGATCAAGCAATTCAAGGGTAATGAAATTTGGGTTGATAAATGCTGACCAGTTTATCGCCAGCTTCTCAGCGATTATCCTTCTGCAAAGCGCTGCTGCAAAATCCGGCGGATAATTAAACATATCATCTACAAAGTAGAGGTAGTCCACACCGCAATCATCCACAAGAGTACGTATCTCGGCTATTATCTCTTCAACCGGACGCAACCTGATCTGATGGCCCTCCAGTAATGGGTAGGTGCAGTAACTGCAACCAAAGGGACAGCCGCGCTTGGTCTGCAGATTGGCCATGCCACCTTCTTTAAGATAACGGCTGACATTAAACAGACTTCGATCCGGAGAACATATCCGACTGACAGTCACAGGCGGAAGAAAATCTTTCTGCCCTGACAGTACCAGGCCAGGAATCCCAGTCAGCTCATCCCCGTTTTCAAGCCGCTTTAACAGCAATGGCAACTGTTCATCCCCCTCACCTGCCAACCCGATATCAGCGCCACATTCGGCCAGTATCTCCAAAGGCATCAGGCTAAAACCGGATCCACCAACAATAACCTTTGCCCTGTCCCTGCACAGCGCCACCAGCTCAGTCAGATCAGACAGATAGGAGCGGGTTTCAGGCCAGGTAACATTATCGAGATTGCGTAAAGAGATTATCACTGCTTCAGGTCTGTGCAGATTAAGGGCATCATCCACTGCCTGATCTGGAACCGTTTCAAAACAGAGATCAAGCGCTGCCAGTTCATGGCCGGACTGCCTCAGCGAGGCCGCCAGAAAGGCCAGCCCAAGTGGAAAAACCGGATAGGGTGAACGCTCGCGGTTAGCCGATATCAAAAGCAGTTTCACTGTTTTTGCCCTGAAGCCCACTGCTGCATCCGCGCAAGTCGTTCGCTGACAGATTCAGGCAATCGCAGTTGCAGGGTGCCGTCCAGATCGGTAAGGGCGTGTACCAGCCGTCCACTGGCCAGCCTGCTGCCATCCCTTGCTATGATATCATTTATAAAGATTAGTGTTGCAGCGTCACTGGGTTCCAGCGTGGTGCGGATAGTCAGGGTATCATTAAATCTGGCAGGCCTCAGATATTTCAGCTCAAGCTGTACAACAGGACCCAGGTATCCAAGTTCAGTCAACTGAAACGGATCAAGTCCAAATCTGCGGGCCAGGGCCAGCCTTCCGATCTCCATCCAGCTTACATAGTGACCATGCCAGGCTATCTGATAGGCATCCACCTCGTTAAAACGGACTGTTATTTCTGTTTCATCCCAAATCATTATCTCATCCAAGTTTTAATAATTAGCAGAATTTCAGGTGGTTTCACTGTCAATCCACCTGTTAAACTTGGTCAGGGACTGACCACTGCCAACCTCACAGCAATGGCTGATCCCGACACGGCGCAGAAACTTCCAGGTTTCTTCCCATCTTACAGGTAATTTAAGTTCATCCACCAGAAATAACGGGATATTTTCCGCAGTCAAACGGGTCTGGCTGATATGATCAATCAACGGAATCTTTGGTTCTGAAAACCGGTAATCTGAAATTATTTCAGATATCTGACTACTCACATCTTCCATCAAGGGGGTATGCAGGGGGGCTTCACAGGGAAAACTGCTTACACTGAACGCCCCGGCAACTCTGCACTCCTCAAGTGCGGATTCAATTCCGCTGCCATTGCCAGCTAGCAAAAAATGACGTGATGTATTATAATTGGCCACAAACACACTGTTGTTACGGGCAGCAGATTCAACCGCTCCAGTGGCCAGACCGATCGGGCACCCCAGGGAAAATGACTGGCCCTGCATTTCACTCATGCATACACCTATCCTGCCTGCCAGTTCAAGCGCATCCGCCTCACCGATACTGCCACAGGCAGCCAGTGCAGCATAGATACCAAGTGAATGTTCTGCAATCATATCCGGGGTAAAAGACTGTTTCTTCAACTGCCTTGTCCGGTAAAGCGACATGGCAACCCCGTAAATCTGCAGACAGGTGTGCTGACTCAATGACCTGGGGCCAATGGGCTGATTTTCAATCAGGTCATAACCGCAGTGCAGCCGGCAAAGTCCAGAAATTGCCAGAAAATCCGGCTCATCAACCGGCGTTGCCTCACATTTTAAAGGCTGTCCCGGAAATATCCAGATGGTCATACTGTTGGTTTTTTCTTCCGGATGGCTGAACGAAATCCGATATTCATTGGACCAAAAACCTGAACAGAGCGGTGTAGTTTGAAGACACGGCGATAAATGGAACCAAAGGAGTAAAATGAGTGGCAGAGCTGATCATAGCCTTCCTGTAATTGTCTGACTGACATCCCTTTTGGAAAAAAGGTAACATGTTCCATATCATAGTCCTGCCAGTTGTTATTAAATATCCTGCCCTCTGCCTCCAGACGTTGCCGCACCTTCGTGCCAGGGTATGGTGTCAGCACTGGAAAGATGGCTGCCTCTAGCCTGGTATCCTCACAGAACCGCAGGGTCTGCTCAAAAACTGCCGGCGTATCGCCATCACAACCCATTACAAATGATCCCAGAATACCAATACCGTTGTCACGGAACTGCCTGGCATAATCTCTGTACAATGGAGCATTATTGGTAACCTTGCCCATGGCAATCAGAGACTCCTGGTTAAGGGATTCAAAACCTACAAACATGCCAATACAGCCTGATTCTCCGGCTGCCTTCAAAAGTTCCTGATCTTCTGCAAAATCTATCGGCGCATGGGAAAGCCACTTTAACCCCATCCCTTTCATGCCGGCAAACAGGGGCAATGCATAGTTGCGATCTGCTACAATATTGTCATCCACAAAAAAGACAAAGGAGTTGACTTTACGAAGCTGTTCAAGCTCTGCAAGCACATGTTCAAGCGGACGCTTGCGATACTTTCGGCCATAAAAAGAGGTTACAGAACAGAATTCGCAGTCAAAGGGGCATCCACGCGTGGTCTGAATAGTGTTTGTAAAAAAGTGGCCAGAGCCTTTAAATATCTCTCGCCGTGCAGGGGGGATTTGATTGATGTCTATCAATCCTTCAGAACGATATATAGGCCTTAACACCCCATTACAGAAATCCTCCAGCAGGCGAGGCCAGACCAGTTCCCCCTCACCTACCACTATGCTGTCAGCATGACTGAGCGCCTCATCTGGCAGATTGCTGGCATGAAAGCCGCCCATAACCACAGTCTTTCCCCTTTGGCGGAAGCCATCAGCCAACTGGTAAGCACGGTTGGCCTGGGCAGTCATGGCGGTCAGTGCGATTAGATCGGCATCGGTATCAAAAGAAACCGGACGAATGGCATCGTCATGGAAGGCAACATCCCATTTAAGAGGTGTAACAGCAGCCAGGGCAGCAAGCGAAAGTGTCGGGAATTTGAAACCCAGCTCCCCCCAGAGTCGTCCCTTGGGCCATCCAGGGGAAAGAAAGAGAATTTTCATCTGATTTTCAGGTAACTGTTTTTCGGTTTTCTTCAATATAAGAAGCCATAGCACGCACCGAGGCAAATACCTTGGCACCTATGGCTGCATCTGGCACTACTACTCCAAAATCCTTCTCCATTGCCACCACCAGTTGCAGGGCATCAATGGAATCAAGCCCCAGACCATCTCCAAACAGCGGGGCATCACTGTCAATCTCATCTGCAGACATCCCATCAATCCGCAGGGAGTCAACAATCATCTGTTTCACCATATTAACAAGTTCTTCGGTCATAACCTTATCAAAACCTCATATTTTTATTCATTTCAGGGCTTGCCAGTACATAATGTAAAACAAAAATGTTCGCACAATGACAGTAGGCCGGATGAAGCAAAGCGCATCCGGCACAACTTCTGTTTCTTTAAGCCAGTTCCGCTGCGCTTGAACCGGACTACTTCACTGCGCTTGAACCGGACTAGACTAAATAAATGATTTTTACCAACGTACAAGAATTGCAAAACCATCATCAATTTTCTTTTATAAATTTCTTCAAATCATCAGCCACCTCTTCAGCAGCCTGCTCTACTTGTGCCCCTTCACGGGCAAAATGCCTGAACTTGGCCACCACCTTATTATCACTTGTCTTTAGAATCACTTCAGCACCGAGACCTGCCTGCATCTGATGTCCACCGGCAAATGGAATCCATGCCTTTCCAGCGCTGAACTTCTGAATTTCATAAATACAGACAGTTGCGTTAAGTGTACCCTTGGTGCCTTTTAACGTCTCAAAGGTCTCTTTAAAAAGTTCCTTCATCTCTTTTAGTTGTGTTTTCTTAAGTTCCTCAGATATGTCATCAAAAGATGTAATCACTACCTTATAATCAGTCAGCTTGATACCTGGGGCAACCCAGACCCAACTGATATCCTCACCTTCTTCAAGATCAGAATAATCTGAGATACACCCTTTTTTAAAATCCTTGTCCTTATAATCACTACTCTCAACAAGCTTATCTCTGCCATATACAGTTTGTGCGGCTAAACCTGTAAGCACAAAAAAACAAAAAGACAAAAAGACTGGCCGGAAAAATAAAATATTCATTCTAAATCGCTCCACAACATACCTCCATTTATTTGAATAAATTTTCAGGCTTAACAACATCCAATAACTTGAGTAAATCCGACTTTGAAAGTCCTTTAGCCTGGGCTGTTTGACCCATCTGGCTAATAGAAATCACCTTGCCTGGTTTTTCATATTTGATAGCGATCGTGCCAAAACCGGTACTGTCACTGTACACAGCAGGCATACCTTTATAGAAAAAAGACTCAGGCTTTTTCTTGTTTACAACCTGTTGAAAGCTTTTAAAACTTGACAATGGATGCAGATGTACACCCAACACATCACCTTTGGCACTCATCCATCCTGCCATATAAACGTTTGGATCGGTCTGTTCAACGCCCCCGAAACTATAGCCAGGCAGCTTGATTGCTGCACCCCATTTTTCAAGCTCGGCCTTGCCTGTATTTGCTGCAAATACAGTTAATGAATTGACAAAAAACATTACACAGATAAAAACAATAATTCGCTTCATTCTGATTCCTCCAATTTTTTCTCGTTCTAAGCCTCTCGAAAGGTAAAACATGACTTTTGCTAGAGGCACAACTGTTTACACTTATTTAGAACACTGCTCTCCAGTTGTCAATTTTTCAATATGTGTTATCCTTTATGCAGTTTGCTTGTGTATTAAAAAGATTACAATAAATTCAATCATCTTTAACTTTATTTCATACTAACCATCACCGTTAAAGACGGGCTTATAAAATGAAAAGCAGGACTTTTGCAAGAGATTCAGGTTACTGTAAACATATTGATTGACATTTCTGGTAATCTATACATATCTGCCACCAATAAGTGATTAACAGCACAAGGTTTACTTAGGTTTAGGCTATGCTTGGTTTGTTTAATAACACTCATCTAAAGTAGTACAAATTCATTTTAAGGGGGGAGTATG
>DYNH01000054.1 GCA_020721175.1 Trichlorobacter lovleyi
GATTTCTCAAGGGCTTATGAACTAATTTGAACTGGTTAAAACTTACTTCTGGTGGAGGCGGTGGGAGTCGAACCCACGTCCGAAAGACCTACGTCCAGAGCTACTACACCGTTAGTCTGTTGATCAATTTAACCGACGTGCTGTACAGCAGACAAGACAGCAGGTCAGCGGTCCCTGAATTTCGGACTGCGTATCGGGCTTACGCGATCCTATCCGGTAGTAAATGACGTTCCCTTCCTACCACCGACATCTCAGTCGGGAACGCCTGTTAAGCAGCTAGTGCAACAGGTTCGTTATAATAATTGTCGGCAGATATTGCCGTGCAGGTTTATTAAGGTCGGCCACCTGCCCCGACCCGGTGCAACCCAGGAGTTCATTCCCTCGTCGAAACCTTTACGCCCCCATTTTTAAAGAACAACAAACATTTACTATACACTACCTCATTTTAATTTTAAACTCTTTTGCATGTTCACGCTTCATATCTTTCTTTTTCATATCTTCACGTTTGTCGTGAAGTTTTTTTCCTTTGGCAACACCAATCTCAATCTTAACTTTACCTTCTTTGAAGTATAATTTCAGCGGAACTGCTGTGCAACCGTCCTGACGGATCCTTGCATGAAGTTTGTTGATCTCTTTTTTATGCAGCAGCAGTTTGCGTTGTCTTTCAGGATCATGGTTTTGCCGGTTACCGAAATCATATGGAGCAATGTGTAAATTATGCAGCCATGCCTCATCTGAGCGTACCAATACAAAGGCATCGGTAAGGTTTGTCTTACCAGCTCGCAGAGATTTTACCTCGGTACCAACAAGTACAATTCCTGCTTCAAGGCGTTCTTCAATATGATATTCATGGAATGCCCGTTTGTTTGTGCAGATCAATTTTTCAGACATAATGTAGTAACTTTATCAGAATATTGATTAAAAAGAAACTGCTGAAATGTTTCAACTCCGTGCAACTTCAATTGCAAGACTAACTTAAACTGCCAAAAGTACGATTTAACTTTTTTCAACTCCCCTCCCAACGCTTCTATTCTCATAAGCGTTATCGGTAATCAGGTTTGTAGCTGACTGAAATCCAATATACCTGAGGCTCTTTCAAAAAGATTGTCATCCCCGAATGCCTCTATCGGGGATCCAGTCTTTTCAGTTAGTTAAATCTGGATTCCGGCTTAAAGCCTGCCAAAATGACACAATTCGGGACTTTTGAAAGAGGCTGCCTGACAGAGTCCTTGTGGGATGAAAATCTTTGGATATGAATGAAATTACTGTTGCTAAAGCTTTTTTGAATAGAAAACTTAGGGAGTATATCTGAATAGTCTGCTGCATACAATCAGTTGATTACTGTAACAGTAATTTCAAAGGTACTGGCTGCTTCTCCCTTTGGATTCCAAGCCTGGGAGTATTTGAACTTCAGTGGAGCAGTTCCTTGTTGTACTGCCTTAAAAGTAAAAAGATATGTGCCACCACTGCCTGCAATCATGTTTCCTGAGGCTGATGGTGTATATTGGGGATCACCATCCTGTTTAAGGATTGTTCCGGTTTCATCTGAAACTGACCAAGTATATCCGGTAGTAGGGTTTCCATCCAGGGTTATTTTAAGCAGATCGTTACTACGGACAATCAGGCTTTTACCAGAGTCGGCGGATGTCAGACTGATTGTCTGTGGAGCTGCAATAACGGTGTCGTTGTCTCCACATCCAGTGATCAACAAGGCAAGCATAAAGATTGCTAAAAATCTTCCCATAAATTTGATTTGTCTCATTTTCTGTACTCCTTTCAATTGTAACTTTAAAATGGAGTGCCAAGCCCTGTTAAGAACCTTTAGATGAAAACGGCTAACCATACGAAATGATTAGCCGTTATTCAATAATTGGTGGCTGCTCAGGGATTTGAACCCCGGACCTAGCGAATATGAGTCGCTTGCTCTGACCAACTGAGCTAAGCAGCCATTTTATTCTTTTAAAAGCTATTCAAAGAGAACAGCCCATCTTCTAAATGCATCCACAAATAATTCAAAATTTATTACTCAATAGAATGAAGTTTGTCAATGTTAATTTTATTCTATTAAATATCCAGATTCAGAAACCAGTCTGTAACCAGACAGTTTAAGTCAGCACCCAATAATTAAAATGGCCATTAAATGCCTGTTTTATCTTCCATTTCTTTCTTTCGTTTACGTATAGTCCCTTCTCCATCTGATTTTGGAGGTGCAAGCTCCGGCAATTTTTTTGGTAATGATGGCAAAGATATCCCAAAATTAGTTTTAGGCTTCGATTTAACTGGCTGTTCTGGCTTAACAGGTGGTTCTTTTTGAGTGTCTGTTGGTGCTATAGTAACTTTAGGCTTGTTTACAGTCTTAACCCGCTTTTTCCTTGGTGGAAATGTTTTTCTAAGATTTATTTCACTTTCAAAAAAACTTGTTATTGAATCAACATGGATCAGAACAAAGACCTTACCTTGGTCTTTCCAGACACTTTTTGCCTTTATTTTTCCTCCATTTTTTAGATACACAGTGGCAGCAGATGCCGAAGTAACCCATAAAATCACAATAACAGCAGTAAGATAAAGCAAATTTTTCATTGTTAAACCTCCATTAAAACGAAGCTTATTTTATCTCTTCTTATACAGTGAGACCGTCATGGAAGCAAGGGGTGGCTTTATGTCTGCTTCATAAAACTCACAAAACTGGTATTTTCACAGGTAGCAAACTGATTATTTCTGTGATATATCTAAAATCCAATTTTTTCAAAGGACAATTTAATTTACATCGCAATTGTTCAGCACAATTGGGGAGCGCAGGAATCCTGACTGCATTTTTATCAGATTTTATGCTCGTACAGAAGTTTTTCTGCTCCAAAAAAAACGATGCAAGCAATAAATCCGCTTGCAGGGCGGGCAATATGCCCCCCCTTCTGAATTAGCTTAATAATTAATTTTTATCTTATAGATCAGAAGCAAAAATTGCTGTTCCGAATGCGTGGTTCAGCCTGCATCACCACTTAAATAAAGGGAGGAGAAATCGATGGAGAATGTCAATGCAAAGGATCGTAATGGCCACACACCGCTAATCAGCGCTTCCAAGCAAGGACAAGTAGAAAGTGTAAAGGATTTGCTTCACAGAGGCGCTGATATTACAGCATCTAGTGATAAGGGCAAGACAGCCCTGCATTACGCAGCGGCAAACGGAAACACAGATATAGTTAAAATGTTGATCGCAAAAGGTGCAGATGTTGACGCGCGGGATCGAGAAGGACACACAGCTTTGATGCTTGCGGCTATATACGGCTGCAACCAGACTGTTCAGGCACTTCTTGAAGGTGGGGCTGATCCACGTGCAAAAACCAAAACTGGAAATACAGCCGTAGTTTATGCAGAAAACAATAGTCACCCGGTAGCCGCTAGTCTCCTGAAAAAAGCAGAACGTTCCAAGGCAGGTAATGCCTGAAAGAACTACCCGCCGGTCTCTTCCCCCGGCGGGTTATTTTTACCCCACATTTTATATAAATTCCTTTTAAGGAGCTGTTTTAAATGCTTACCACCTCTGATTTCAAGAAGGGGCTTGTTATTCAACTAGATTCTGCCCCATGCCTTTTAATTGACATCACCGTTCAATCTCCATCCGCCCGTGGAGCCAACACGATGGTTAAAACTCGCTATCGTAATCTGTTGACTGGTCAGGTACTGGACCGAACATTCCGTTCCGGCGACAAGGTGGATGAGGCTGATTACGAACGCCATAAGGGGCAGTTTCTATATGCTGACGGTTCAAATGGTGTCTTTATGGATCTTGAAACTTTTGAACAGTTTGAGATGGAAGAAGAGGCGTTCGCCACTATTTCACCATATCTGATAGAAGGGGCTGAGGTTACCCTGGGACTGTTCCAGGGCAGAATGGTAGTGGCAGAGCCACAAATGGTAGTTGAGCTGACTGTAACTGATACAGCACCGGTTATCAAACACGCCACTGCTACATCTGAAACAAAAGACGCAGTCCTTGAGACAGGCCTTAAATTAAAAGTTCCCCCATACCTTGAAAACGGCGTAAAAATAAAAGTTGATACCAGAGATGGCAGATTTTTAAGTCGCGCTTGATTCTGTGCCAGTCAGCAAACTGTTATACTACTCAACATCCGGTATAATTTTAGCACCACCACCAACCCTTGATGCAATATCAGAAGCAGTATCTTTATCAAGGTGACGGCCGATTCTCAACCTGTACCAGACCCCCTTATCGTTAAGATCGGTTTCAACAACCGATGCGCTGTATCCTTTTGTAGAGAGTCTTGATTTTGCCGATTCCGCCTCTTTCTGCGATGTGTATGAAGCTATCTGAACAGTATATCCTGCTGTTGATACTTTGGAATCCGTGGTCTTTGATGCAGGAGTTTCAGGTGCTGATGGCACAGCAGCGGGGGCTTTGGCTGGCGGCTGGGCAGACTTCGGATTTTTATTGATCCCACTGCCAAGCAAGGCCTGTTTCTGGCCTTTCGGCAATGTTTCAAAAAAGGAAAGTGGTACCTGCCCGGCAGGTGCTGCCTGCTGCTGAGGGGTTTTTTCTTTACCTGCCACAGCCGCTGGCTGGTCAGGTATTACAGATTGCTGCGGTGGTTGAGCTGGTGGCGGTTGTTCTGGCTGTTTAGGGGGGTGCTTCTGTGCCGATTCAAGGCTTTGCTGTTCCATGGCAGCACGAAAAGCCTTTTTGGCAGATTTTTGTGAATAATACCAGCCTATACCAAAACCGCTGCCAAAAATAAGGCAAGCTACTATAAAAATTGCAAATACACTGACTGAGGAAGAAGAGTTGTCAGACTTGCGCTGTTTTCCTGCACCTGCAGATCCACTGGCACCTAATGACTGGCGTGGTTCACTGTAATCTATCCTCATGGTACCCTCCTACATCTTTTCGGGAGCTGATACGCCCAGCAGTGCCAGTGCATTTCTCAAGACCTGCCTGATTTGTGCAAGCAGGTAAAGACGTGCCACACTTAGTGAAAGATCATCGCTTAACACCTTTGTCTTATTGTAAAAACTGTGGAACTGGCAGGCTAGCTCTGTAAGATAGTAGACGATTCTGTGGGGTTCAAAGTCACGGGCTGCTTCATCAACCGTATCAGGAAGGCTATCCAGCAGCTTGATCAGTTTAAGTTCTTCAGGCGTTTCCAGGAAGCCTGTCTGTTCTATCCCCAGCCTGTCAGGTAACAAAACCCCCTTTTCATTGGCGTTTTCAAAGATGCTGCAGATACGGGCATGGGCGTACTGAATGTAGTAAACCGGATTATCAAGTGATTGCTGTTTTGCAAGATCAATGTCAAAAACCAGTTGCGAGTCTGGTTTTCGCATAACAAAGAAAAAGCGTACAGCATCTTTACCCGCTTCATCTATCAGGAATCTTAGCGTAACATAACTACCTGCCCTTTTTGATATTTTGACTTCTTCGCCTCCCCGCATTACAGTAACCATCTGATGCAGGACATATTCGGGCCAACCTTTTGGAATACCTGCGTCAAGAGCCTGTAAACCAGCCCTGACCCTAGTTATTGTGCTGTGATGGTCAGCACCCTGCTCATTGACTACTCGCACAAAACCACGTTGCCACTTGTCAAAATGGTAAGCAACGTCTGGCACAAAATAGGTGTAACTACCGTCAGTTTTACGCATTACCCGGTCTTTATCGTCACCAAAATCTGTGGTGCGCAACCAGAGCGCGCCCTCTTTTTCGTAAGTATGGCCTTTTGAAACAAGCTGCTTTACAACGGAATCCACCTTTCCATCGCTATAAAGGCCTGATTCAAGGAAATATTGATCAAACATCACATCAAACGCCTGAAGATCCTGATCCTGCTCGTTTCTCAGGAAGGCAACAGAGAAACGACGAATAGATTCAAGATCGTCAGGATTGCCATTGGCGGTAACCTGCTGACCATCAGCAACAACCGTTGCCATTGAGAGATATGCGGCTGCAACATCTTTTATATAATCACCCTGATATCCATCAGCAGGCCAATCCGGATCACCTGGTTCCAATCCCAGACAGCGGCACTGCACCGAGAGTGCAAGGTTGTTGATCTGCGCGCCTGCATCATTGTAATAGAACTCTCTGGTAACATCCCATCCGGTGGCAGTCAGCAAACGACAAATAACATCGCCAATAGCTGCTCCTCGTCCATGTCCCATATGCAGCGGGCCGGTCGGGTTGGCACTTACAAACTCCACCTGTACCTTCTGTCCCTGGCCTATTGAACAGCATCCATAACTGGCGCCTGCCTCAGCAATCTTTGGCAGACACTGCTGCCAGGCGGCAGGGGAGATAAAAAAATTGATGAATCCAGGTCCAGCAACCTCGGCTCGACGTATAATCTTTTCAGGATCATGAAGATGCAAGAGCAGAATCTCGGCAATCTGTCTAGGTGACTTGCGTTCCGGCTTAGCCAGTTGCATGGCGATATTACAGGCAAAATCACCGTGTGCTTCCTGTGCAGGGGTGTCAACAACTACATTCGGAAATGTTTCAGAATTCAGTATTCCGGCAGAGCGGGCAGAACCTAGCGCATCTGATATCAGCAGGACAAGCTTCTGTCGTATCATTTTCAGGCAGACTCCTTATTTGTTTCATGGTTAGTGGACAAATCCGCATCCTGGCTCTTGATGGTTATGTCTCTGGTAAAATCAGGGCAACGTGCTCCGCCGTCTGCAATACAAAAACGCTTGGCGCAAGTTTCTCGCCAGGCACATACAGCACAACTTTGTCTTGACATATTCTCCGCCTTACTTATTTAACATCTGAAGGAAACTGATAAATTATCTCATTGGGCTTTACCAGCCCCAGTTCTTGACGGGCGATCCTCTCAATCTTTTGGGGATCCTTGCGTAAAGCATCAATAGTAATGCGTATCTTCTGGTTCTCATGTTGGATTTCTGCTATACGCTTATCAATCTGCTTCTGTTCCTGATTCAGTTCGTAAATACGCAACAGACCACGTTCTCCAAAAATGGTAAAGACGAGAATAAAAAAAATGCAGGCTATCGGAATCAGCCAGGTACGGCGTGAGATAGGCATACCCTTCATTTCAACTCCTGCTGCAACGTTCAGCAAAATAATCTGCAGTTAACCTCAGTCCGCTATCCAGATCAACCGTTGGCTGCCATCCCAGTTGGTTTATTGCCAGTGTAATATCAGGACGACGCTGTTTAGGATCATCTTTGGGCAGAGGTTTGTGTACAATTTTTGATTTAGAGCCTGTTATACTAACGATTTTCTCAGCAAACTCAAGAATTGTATTTTCAACAGGGTTGCCGAGGTTTACCGGACCAATAAATTCCTGTTCATTCTCCATCATCCTGATCATACCATCTATCAGATCACTGACATAGCAGAAGGAGCGGGTCTGCATCCCGTCACCAAAAACAGTAATATCCTGATTTTTTAGTGCCTGAAGCATGAAGTTGGAAACTACACGACCATCATTTTCTGCCATTTTGGGGCCATATGTATTAAATATCCTTACAATACGTATATCCACATTGTTTTGGCGATGGTAATCCATCATAAGGGTCTCAGCCACCCTCTTACCTTCGTCGTAACAACTGCGGATTCCGATTGTGTTGACATTACCCCAGTAATCTTCCTGCTGGGGATGTACATTGGGATCACCGTAAACCTCAGATGTTGATGCCTGCAGAATTCGCGCCTTTACCCTTTTGGCTATTCCAAGCATGTTGATGCTTCCCATAACACTGGTCTTGACAGTTTTTACAGGATTGTACTGATAGTGAACCGGGGAAGCAGGGCAGGCCAAGTTATAAATTCGATCAACCTCAAGCAGGATTGGCTCGACAATATCGTGACGGATCAGCTCAAAGTGATGGTTATCCATCAGATAAATGATGTTATCCTTGCTCCCGGTAAAGAAGTTATCAAGACAGATAACATCATTTCCTTCATCAAGAAGGCGCTTGCAAAGATGGCTACCCAGAAAACCTGCGCCGCCGGTGATCAGGATTCGCATCAGTTGGCAACCTCCTGTATACCATTACCGGCCCTGCCCAGCGGAATGTAACGTATGCCGGCTTCGCTCATGCGATTTGGTCTGTACAGGTTTCTTCCATCAACTATCAACGGCTGCTTAAGCAGGCTTTTAATCTTTTCAAAGTCAGGGTTACGGTATTCTGACCAGTCTGTAATAATAGCAAGAGCATCTGCGTTATGCAAAATTTCATACTGATTGTTACTGTAACCAATCCGGTCAGCGAAAACTTTTCTGGCCTCTTTGATCGCCTCCGGATCATGAGCCAGCACTACTGCTCCGGCTGCCAGCAGTCTTTCAATAATGGCGATTGAAGGGGCTTCACGCATATCATCTGTTCTTGGTTTAAATGATAGCCCCCAGCAGGCAACTGTCTTGCCTGCAAGTGGCTTCTCTTTTTCGGTAGAACCTAAAATCCTGATGATCTTCTCGGCCAGAATCTCTTTTTGACGTTCATTAACCTCCTCCACGGCCTTTAAAAGCAGAAAATCATAATCACATTCTTCGGCAGTGTGGATCAGCGCCTTTACATCCTTGGGAAAACAGGAGCCACCATATCCCGGACCCGGAAAGAGAAAATCATAGCCAATTCTGGAGTCAGAACCGATACCTTCACGCACCGCAGCAACATCCGCCCCTATCCTTTCACAAAGGTTAGCTATCTGGTTCATAAAAGAAATACGGGTAGCAAGCATGGCGTTGGCAGCATATTTTGTCATTTCGGCACTGTGAATATCCATTACTATCATCCGGTTATGTTTGCGCATGAACGGATCGTACAGTTCTTTCATAATCTCGGCTGTACGGACGTTGTCAGTGCCAATCACCACCCTGTCCGGTTTCATAAAATCGTCAATTGCCGCACCTTCTTTCAAAAATTCAGGATTTGATACCAGATCAAATTCAAGCCTGACACCACGACGGTCAAGTTCATACTGCACTGCAGAACGCACCTTGTCAGCAGTGCCTACCGGAACAGTTGATTTATCAACTATAATCTTGAAGCTGTCCATGTAACTTCCGATACAACTCCCCACACTAAGAACATACTTAAGATCTGCTGAACCATCTTCACCGGGAGGAGTCCCTACAGCTATAAACAGAATCAATGATTTATCAACAGCTTCTGCCATATCGGTGGTAAATGTAAGCCTTCCTTCAGCCTGATTTCGCAGGATCAGTTCCTTGAGTCCAGGTTCATAGATCGGTATTATGCCGTTTCTAAGCCCCTCTATTTTTGTCTGATCAATATCAACAGAAATCACATTGTTACCACTTTCTGCAAAACAGGCAGCAGCCACCAGGCCAACATATCCAGCGCCAAAAACAGATATCTTCATTCAAAAACCCCTTTTATAACCTTAAACTAAGTATTTCGTAACTACTCAGCACTGCTAATAACAAGCTCAACAACTATGAAATCCTGAGTCAAAAACTTTAACGCAAGGACGCAACGACTCGAAGACGCAAGGAAAACAAATCAAAGAGCCAAAAGCCTTTGGGATAAAACGAAAATCTTTGTTTTTGACGTTCTTGGCGTCTTTGCGTTAGATGCCTTTTAATCTTTTGACCTGAGTAATTACAGTATTTCAAATAAAAAGTCTTTGATACAGCAGTTCAAACAACAAAGTTGTCACTTTCATTCAACCTGTAACAGTCTATCTGAACCTGCTACAGTATCAATCACAATGGTTTCACTATATACAATACCTTTTTCAGGCAGTCTGGACCCACGTTTTTCTGATTCTGTACTTACCGTAATCAAGCCAGATATATCAGAAGACTTCCAGGCTGGGCTTTTGGACTCCATCTGCTTTACAGGCAGATTAAATTCTTCTGTCTTTGATATCTGTCCTGCATTATTGATAGCTACCAGACGGTATTGCAGATTTTTTGCCTTACTGTTAAGAGCAGGAAGGACAGCGGTAAAATGCTCGTCATTTCTAGCAGCCATCCGCACAAAAAGGTACTCGCTTTCACCTTCAACCTTAAAATAGCATCTGGCCAGTCTGATACCTCGAGGATCAACTATCCTTGCATTTATGTTGATACGTCGCTCCTGAATTACAAATTCCGGTGCTGTGTGGATATAACCTGTTTCAAATGAAAACCCTGATGCGCGGGAATATCTTACAGGAAACAGTATCCCTTGAAAACCAAACAGTACCAACCAGATAACAGTTAAAATTAAACAGGGCATTTTATTATGGATGAATCCAACTGCCATCAGCTATCCTTTTCCAGATATTCAATAAAACAGTTTGGGCACAGCCTGCTGTCAGTCAAAAACAAACAGGCTGATGACATTATCTATACCATCTTGAGACTATTCGCATCTCTTACATTCAGCAGCCTGAAGCGGTCAGGGGCTGGAGTAATTACGACATTACTTAATAAAACTACTGGTGTCTTACCGTCATTGAAAGCCAGATACCGGATAGCACAAATATAAAATTTGCTCCCCAGGCTGCAACAAGCGGTGGAAGAATGCCGCTGCGACCATATGACTGGATAGCTGCATTTATGATAAAGTATGCAAACCCGATCGCCACTCCTGCGCCAATACCAGTTGCTACACCACTTGTACGACCGGTTTTGAGCGCAAACGGAATCCCCAGCACCACCATTACAAAGGCACCAAAAGGTAGTGCCAACTTGGCATGCATCATTGTTTTGTAACGGCCCGCTGCATACCCCCCCTGCTCGAGACTGGTTGCATAATCTCGCAACTTCATAAAGCTGAAGTTATCGGCATTATTATCCAGAACCCTTAAATCATCCACCTTCAGACTTAGAGGTACTGCAAGCCGTTCCAGTAAAGAGACACCACCAGCCCCTTCAAAACTGCGAATACGTACATTCTGTAATTCCCAGCCTTCTGTCCCGTATATCGCCTTTTCAGCATCCATTCGTCTTACAGGCAGCATATCCGGCGAGATATCCCAGATTGTAACACCTTTCAGGGTAACTGTTGCCGGTTCAAACAACTTGGCCTTTAAAATAAGGTTGTTGGAACGGAACCAGATGTTATTAAGCCTGAAAAAGGTATGAATACCCTGTTTTTTTATTACCACTTTTTCTACATGTTCCATCTTGTGATAACTGCCTGGAACTACAAATTCTGAATTTATCAGCAGAAAAAGGCTACAGATCAGACCAAGCAGCAGGAAAGGAGCTACAATTCTTGTAATACCCAGCCCACAACTGCGCATTGCGGTAAGTTCACTGTTTCGGGAAATCATGCCCAGTGAAAGCAGGGTTGCCATAAGTACAGAAAACGGCATGGTTTGCCCAACCATCTCCGGCAGTTTAAATATAAAGAACTGTAAAATAGCAAATAAAGATGCGCCTGACTTGCTGAAACGGCCAAATTTTTCCATAAAATCAAGGATCAGATAGACTGAAAGGAATCCTGTCTGGCAGAGTAAAAAAAATCTTAACCAGGCTGTAGTGAGATATTTTCCGATGATCCCAAACATCAGACAGAACCTTTGGGCTTTAAAAGACGCCCCCAAAAATATTTAAAGGATATCTCGAGAGAGGCCATCCTGAACAGCAGTATTCCTGCGGACAGAAATACAAGATTGGGAAGCCAGATCGCAAGATATGGCTGGATTTGCCCCTTTTCAGCCATGGTTCTTAAAAATGACAGCAATATATAATAAGATAGAATAATCAATATGCTGATGGTAAAACCAGCCCCTTTGCCGGAACGGCGATTTGAAAGGCCCAGCGGAACAGCCAAAATTGCAAACACAAAGGTAGCAAATGGAAATGCAAAGCGGCTGTGCAGCTCTGTAGCCATTTTAAGGCGCAACTGTGGAACAAGCTGTTCTGCCCGGATCCCTGTGATCAGCTCTTTTATATTCATATCCAGCTCTGTTCTAAGTGGAAATATTGCCTCTCCCGGATCAACCGTCAACAAGTATTCCTGGAATGAGATCAGACGATAATCCTGTTTGTTCTGTGAATGGATACTTCCGTTTCTTAATACAATCCGCAAGATACCTGTTGTATCATCGGAACTGACCATTCCGCTTTTGGCAAAGATGGTCAACTGCTTATCAGGATTGCGGCTGTCCTGGATCATTATCTTCTGCATTGTCCTGCTTGACTCATCGTATTGATCCAGATACAGCACAATGCCTGGCAGGTCATCACGGAAAATCCGTTCTTTAATGGCTGAAGCAGCGTATTTTCGCGCAACTTCGACAGTCATTCGTTTGAAACCGGTATTCCCCCAGGGTACAGCAACCAGACTTATAAAAAGTGTCAACATAGCAGCAACTGCTGCAGCCCACAACACAGGGGGCAGCAATGATTCAAGACTAAAGCCGCTGGCCTTTAGCACTGTAATCTCATTGTCGCTGGAGAGTCTGCCAAAGGCCAGCAAAACAGCCAGAAGAAAGGCCATAGGAATAGTGAGTACCAAAAATGAGGGTAACAGAAGGACTATCAGATGAAGCACTTCGGAAAAAGGCACACCGTTGGCCACAACCATCTCCATCAGCTTCAACATCCTGCCCATCAACAGCACCAGGGTAAATATGAAAAGTCCCAGAACAAAGATGCCTGTTATCTCTCGGATCAGGTAATGGTTAATGGTACGATGGCTCATGGAAAGAGATGATACATTAACTGAAGCAGGGTGTAAAGATTACGCAAAAGTTTAGGTATGGAATCTATCCATATACTGGCCAGTTTGTATTAGTCTTTAATCCCTCAAAAAATCTATTTTTCTATACGGAATAGTAGGAGCGAATTTTGTGTTCGCCCTTGTGATCTTAGTCACTGGCCACCACAAAGCAGCCTTTAAAACCAGCGTTCTCGTAGTTTTCCCTGCTTGATTGAGCTTGTTGTAACGAATAGAATCGGCCTAAAGTCACTCGATAATATCTGGTGTTCTTGGCCCAGGAATCCCGGACATCTGCTATACCGTATTTTTTCTTTAGCTCTTCCATGTAGCGGTAGGCGTTTTCCTTAACCGTAAATGAACCAACCTGAAGGGTGTAGTTACCTCTGTCGTAGTTTGGTATCTGACTGTATGTATCGCCGGACTTGTAGCCCAACGCCGAAATTTTCACCGGAGCGATCCCTTCCTGAAGCATTCCAAGTCTGGTGGCAGCCTCTTCTGAAAGGTCTATGATCCTGTTTCCGACAAAGGGGCCACGGTCGTTGATACGCACGACAACGTCTTTGCCCCTCTTTTTATGCTCTACCTTAACATAAATGCCAAACGGCAGCGTCTTGTGGGCAGCCGTCATCGCATGTATGTCAAACGGTTCACCACTGCTTGTTTTCCTACCGTGGTAGGCTCTCCCATATATGCTGGCAAACCCCTCTTGTACAAAACCGTTCGCTGTAGCCAGTGGCTCATATCGCTTGCCTTGCACTATATGGAGTTTGAGATTTCTGTGACAGGGTGTCAGGTTCTGCATAGCGTTTGGTGGCACACCCTGTGTGCATAATGCAGACAGAGATGAGGCAGGTTAGAAGCAATGTTTTAGTGCCAATCAGCCTGAATAATTGTAATTTTATGTAAACGTCTGGTCTTTTCAATGTCGCTCCGTATTGCTCAGCGCTCGTATATAAAAAGGGGTATCCATTTTTG
>DYNH01000055.1 GCA_020721175.1 Trichlorobacter lovleyi
CCATAAACGCCGAATAGTTGCCTGTTTTCAAATAAACATTCGAGGGGTGAAAAGATTTTTCCCCCTCGTTCCTAAGCTCCACTTCTCATCGTTCCCACGCTCCAGCGTGGGAACGCAAGCCTGTGACGCTCCAGCGTCACGAAACCGGCATGGCAGGAGTCAAGGCAACACCGGACGCAGGATCATCCCAGAACCGGTTCCCACGCAGGAGCGTGGGAACCATAGAAAATATGGAAAAACTAGAAAAACTAGAAAAATTAGGAAAAACTAGGGACACTCCCCAGTTTACTTTTTAGGCCGTCCAGGATTCTTTGGTTTTAGTACCTGATTCAACCTGAATTCCAGCATATCAACGAAGGACTCCGAGCCAAAAGGCCGTCCAGAGTTAGTGGCCTTGCGGATAGCCCTATCCGTTTCTTCGTCTTTAAAGGCCACAAATTCCCGATACGCATTCAGCTCCTGTGGTGCAAGCCAGGAATCTGCCGTCAGCAGCGGATCATGTACGCCTGACACATATGCCTTGGCGCTGGACCACCGATACCCTTCAATATTCATAGCGAGTTCTGCCTTAATAGGGTTGCACTCAATGTAGCGTGCGACTGCCCAAAGATATTACTAGTTTTCGACTACATAAGAAAAAAACGATTTTGCCAGATGCGACCTGACTGCTTAAGCTTTTGATTGAGATACTAGGTGTACATCTGGTTAGCAAGCCCGATACCGCGCGACAGGGAGGTTTCCTTCTCGGGCACGGCGAGCAGATGAATATGGTTGCTCATCAAACAATAAGCCCAAATCTGCAAAGGTACTCTCGTCACGTGACTGCATGACTGAAATCCGTGCGATGCTGGAGAATGATGCTGTCCTTGCAGGCTGTTTCAATAGGCGAAGGGTGTAGAGACGACATTAAATTCTTTTTACAGGGTCAATCATCCACTCTTACCGGTGGATGCCGTGTTTCCTGATCCGAGCCCTCAGGGTGCTGGGGTTAAGGCCAAGCAGCACCGCTGCACCGCTCTTGCCCTCAATACGCCAGCCGGTCTGCTGAAGCACCTGAAGGATATGTTCCTGTTCAAGGTTCGCCAGAGCTTTTACTTCGTTATCTCCGGGGCCGCCT
The DNA here is from genome assembly GCA_020721175.1 of Trichlorobacter lovleyi. Classification (GTDB taxonomy): domain Bacteria; phylum Desulfobacterota; class Desulfuromonadia; order Geobacterales; family Pseudopelobacteraceae; genus Trichlorobacter; species Trichlorobacter lovleyi_A. The sequence continues at coordinate 1,118 of DYNH01000055.1, forward strand.
GGTTTGCGGAAGGTATCAAAGCGATCCAGTACCTGCAGGGTGGTGCCCTGACTGATGATGATCGCCCGTTCAATCACACTTTCCAGTTCCCTGATGTTGCCGGGCCAATGGTATTCCTGCAGGGCAAGCATGGTGTCTTTTGAGATAGTTTCGATTTTCTTGCCGATTTTCTTGTTAAATTTAGCCACAAAGTGATTCACTAGTAGCGGTATGTCATCTTTGCGCTGTCGCAGTGGCGGGATCATAATCGGGAAGACATTCAACCGGTAGAAAAGATCTTCCCTGAATCTACCATTCTTGATCTCTTCCTCCAGGTTCCGGTTGCTGGCTGCAATGATCCGTACATCAACCCTGGTTGTACGTGGGCTGCCCAGCCGTTCAAACTCGCCATCCTGAATGACCCGCAGCAGCTTGCATTGTAGTTCCATTGGCATTTCACCGATTTCATCAAGAAAGATTGTGCCGTTGTCAGCCAGTTCAAAACGCCCCATCTGGCGTAGATGTGCGCCGGTAAAGGCACCTTTCTCCCGCCCGAACAGCTCGCTTTCAAACAGGTTGGCCGGTATGGCCGTGCAGTTGACCGTTATCATTGGCCGGTCTTTGCGGGAACTGCGTTTGTGGATAGCCTGGGCAATAACCCCCTTGCCGGTGCCGGTTTCTCCATGCAGTAAGACCGTGGCATTCATGGGGGCTACCTGCTCAACACGCTGGAACACCTGTGAAAGCGCTGTGCTGAGACCAATAATCTCGTTAAAATTGTGTGTTTCTGCAACTTCCTGCTTCAGATAGATGTTTTCAGCCTGAAGCCGCTCTTTCAGGGATTTGATTTCTGCATAGGCCACCAGTAATGACGCTTCTGCCTTTATGCGTTCATCAACCTCCTGCCTGAGCTGCAGGTTGCTACTGGTCAACGCCTTTGTGCGTTCAGCTACGGTTAACTCAAGGTTGTCATGTGCTCGTTGCAGTTTATCTGACAGATCTTTGGTGATCGTTCCATCCGCAATAGAAGAAAAGATAAAGCTGTCCATGCCTTTGCCGGAATCTGGCGCAATGCTTTGTAGCACTCCATGAAACATCCCGGAGTCACCTTTCCTCAAGAGCTTTAGTTCACAAATCTGGACAGTCTGATGATGTTGCATTACCTCTTGAAGATGCAAAAGGAACGAATCTTTTTCAACCGGATCAGCAATAAAGTTAACGAATGGTTTATTGATCAGCATCTGGCGTTTAAGCCCCAACATCTTGGTGCCGGTAAGGTTTACCTCCCGTATCACTCCGGATCTGTCAAACGTAAAGAATCCAATAGGTGCAAAGTCATACAACTGACAGAACTTGTTCCTTGAGAGCTCAAGTTCTTCCTGGGTATGGCTCATCTCGCTATTTTGCATCTCCAGCTCTACCTGATGCACCTGCAGCTCATACAATAACCGTTTTGTGTCTGGTTCTCCTGTGGGCAGTGACAGAGTGGCCACCGCTTTCTCGGCATTTTTACGTAGTTTCTCAGAATCAGATGCAGCCTGGTTATTCCTGCTCATGGTGGTGTCCTTCTGATCAGTTGCTGATCTGTGCAGTAAGCCGTTCAATCTCTACCCGCAACGTATCTTCAACAGTTTTTGCAAGGGTAATATCATTGCAGGTGATCACTACGCCATCAATCATCTTGTCTATGGTGCTATACGGCATGATTCTTATGAGAAACCAGCGTCCGTCTGTCGTTAGCGCCTGGTATTCAACCGAAACCAGTTTTTTAAGCACATCCTGCATATGTTCATACAACTGCTGATAGTCCAGGTAGGATACGATATCAGTCAGCGGCCTACCTACGTCACCGGGAATCAGTTTGAAAAGCCGATTTACGCCTGTGGTGAAGCGCCGCACCTGCAACTGGTTATCCAGAAACAGGGTGATAATTTCAGTACTGTTCAGCAGGTTCTCCATATCGTTATTCAGCCGGATGAATTCATCCAGCCGGGCTGTTTGCTCGCTGTTTACGGACTGCAGTTCCTCATTCATGGACTGCATCTCTTCCTTTGAAGTGGTGAGCTCTTCATTGGTTGACTGTAGTTCCTCGTTGGTGGATTGAAGCTCTTCGTTCATTGATTTCTGCTCTTCACGGGAGGTCTGCATCTCCTCACGAGCCGCACGAAGATCATCTCTGGTTCTAAGCAGTTCCTGTTCCAGTTCTTCAACCTGCGTGCTGTCAGGAACCTGGCCTGCCCGTTTGCGCCGCAGTTTGGGTGGATGCGGCAGATCCTTAAAGGCGATCATCACCATATCCCGCAACAGATCAGGCGTTTCAATCCTGATAAGTGTCAGCTCTACAGTCTGTACAGCGCTGTTTGTCTCAGATATATGGGCTCTTATCGTAACCGGTTCATACTGCTGCAGAGCCTTGCTGAATGCGCTGTCCAGCTCATAGCGTAAACCTTCACGAGCCATGGCAAAGATGTTCAGATTGGCCTTGCCAGCTGCCGGTTCCAGATATTTGCCGGTACGACCGTTGATGTAAATGATATCACCCTGGTTATTCACCAGAACGGTCGGCGCTGAAAAGTGTTGTAGGATAAAATGATCTGCCAGCATCTGAAGATTGTTGGCTGTTTTAAACATAAGGGTCTCCTGTGGCAGGGCTGCTGAACTATGTGATGTGCAAGAAAATGGTGCGGTGATCAATTCGTTTCTGATAGTTGTCGGGCTGCGTTGGAAGAGTTTTGAGCGGAAGGCAAGAGCTTTAAAAAGATCACTCTGAATCCCGACTGTCTCAGCGCTGCCTAAAAAAAGCAGGCTGCCTGGTTTCAGGCTGTAATGAAAAACATGCAACAGTTTCTGCTGGAGATCAGAGGTCAGGTAGATCAGCAGATTGCGACAGATCAGAATATCCAGCTTGGTAAATGGGGGATCCATGATTACATTCTGCCGGGCAAAGGTGATCATCTCGCGGATTTCTCTGCGGATTTGATACTGATTATCATCTTTTTTTAAAAAACGTTGCAGGCGCTCAGGTGAAATATCATCTGCTATACTGGTGTTGTAGAGCCCTTTACGTGCCTTTTCAATGGCATCGCTATCCAGATCAGTGGCAAAAATCTGCAAGCTGTACCGCTCTCGATGTTCAACCTGATCAAGAACCTCCCTGAAAACCATTGCCAGTGAATAGGCCTCCTCACCGGTTGAACAGCCGCAGGACCAGGCTCGCAAGGTGCCTCCCTCAGGATATGTTCTCAGAATCTTGTGCAAGAGTTCCGTCTTCAACTCCTCCCAGGAGGCAGGATCGCGGAAAAAACTGGTAACCCCAATCAGTAGCTCCATGAACAACAGATCAACTTCATGGGGATTCTTTTGCAACAAGGTTAAATATCGGGCAATGGAATCAATCTTGTGGATGCCCATCCGCCGTTCTATCCTGCGATTAATTGAACTTGGTTTGTAGAGTGAAAAATCCTGCCTGGTTTGAGCCTTCAGCAGGGCAGTTATCTTTGTAAAGGCGTCCTGATCTTTATCAGCCAGGCTCTGCTCAGTTGTTCTTAGTGGAATAATCCGTTGCAGATAGTCGATAATCCTTGCCGGAAGCTCCTCTGGTATGGCTACGATATCAGCCAGATCAGCGCCAATGGCACTTTTAGGCATGCTGTCAAACTTTGCCGAAGTCGGTTCCTGTGCCAGGGTTAGACCGGACTGTTCCCTAATGGCACGTAGACCCATGGTGCCGTCAGAACCCATGCCGGATAGAATGACACCGATGCTCTGCTCGGCACAATCTATTGCTAAAGAGCGTAGAAACAGATCTATCGGCAGTCGCAGTCCGCGAATCTCAACAGGTTCATGCAGATGCAGTGCTCGATTACGGATAGTCATCCCCTTATTGGGAGGAATGACGTAGACGCAGTCAGGTTTCATCTGGTCACCGTCTATGGCTTGCTTGACCTTCATTGTTGTGGTGCGCTGGAGTAGTTCTGGCAACATGCCGATATGATCAGGGGAAAGATGTTGAATTATGATAAAAGCCATGCCTGAATCTGTAGGTGCATGGTTAAGAAAAAGTTCCAGAGCTTCAAGACCGCCGGCAGAAGCTCCAATGCCGACAACCGGGAAGAGTGAACGTTCTTGGGGTTGCGGAGCGTCCGTTGGCGGCGGAATAGCCGAGCTATTATTGCTGATTGCTGGATTTGATACTATTTTCATAGAGTTAAATATAACACGGTTCTTCAGAATGGTTTAGTGGAATATGGCGGAATGAAGTGAACAGATTTAATACGGAACTTTTCTGACCGGATACTGCTGATACAGTTTATACTGTGAGGCGATTTAAAATCATGACCACCCGCTGTGCAGGTGGTCATGATTGTTTTATTTACAATACCTTACGTCCTTGAATGACCCGTACCAGAACGACAATAATTGCAATAACCAGTAAAATATGGATCAGTCCGCCCATGGTATATGAAGTAACCATGCCCAGCAGCCACAGTATTATTAAAATAAAAATAATTGTCCACAGCATAGAACCTCCGTATCTAACGCATGGTTTAGCGTATGTTACTTAACAATCAGGTTTGTTTGTACCGATACAACTCCATTGACGGTTTTAGCAATTTCCCGTGCTTTCTTAACGCTACTGGCTGAATTAACAAAACCGCTAAGTTGAACAACACCCTTAAATGTCTCAACATTTATCTGTAAAACCTTCAGGTCAGGGTCAGTAAAAATGGCGCTTTTCACTTTCGTTGTGATTACGGTGTCATCAACATATTCTCCCGTGCCTTCATGGGTTCGTGTGGATGCGCATCCCCAAAATGATACTGCTACAACAAGGCATGCAAATAGTTTTAAGATGTTATGTGGTTTCATCATGATAGTCTTCCTTTCGACATTTAACGCTGATGTTTTGCCTGTTGTGCAGGGGGCCGGATCTGCGTAACCTGTATTTCAGGCTCTTGCATAAAGCTCCTACTCCAGAACAATTTCAAAAAGAACGCGCATATTTGACTTTGCTGCCGGTGAGTAAAGATTTTTCGGTGCTGATTCAAATGTAGCCGGAGTTGACTCGCCATAACCGATTTTAGTCAGTCTTTCACGAGTTATGACACCTTCTTCTATGAGGTATTCTTTTACAGCAGTTGCCCGTCTTTCACTCAGCTTCTGATTGTATTCTTCACTTCCGGAGGCAGAGGTATAGCCTGCAACACGTATCTTTGCTTTCGGGTTGTCTTTCAGAAGCTGGATATTCTTTTTCAGGATTATCTTTGCTTCTGGCCTAAGGGCGGACTGATTAAAATCAAAATGAACATCTTCAAGGGCCAAGACAACAACCTTCTCAGCCTGTTTCTCTGAAGTAGCAAAAACAACTTTTTCTTCAGCCTGCGGTTCAGCTACAACAATGACAATCGGCACAAATGTTTCTGAGACAACTATCGGAGCTGGACAAAGGGCATCTGCCTTTGCAATTGCCTGTTTGGCAAGATTAATCCCTTCCTGGGTATGGCAGGCCGCATAGACAGAATACGCTTTGTTTTTCAAGGCTTCGGCTTCTCTGAACTCAACAGGACATTGCCTGTCTTTACCGGCCTGCCGTGCTGCCTCTACAGCACGGTCAGCTTCCTGTAGCTCCTTGTGGATATAAGAGTACGGGTATTGGTCTTGTTTTGTGTTGCGCTCCATGCCTGCACATCCAAAAACCATGCTTAACGTCAACAGGGCAGCCCCGGATTTGATTACTTTAGCTAGATATTTCATGTTCATGTCTCCTTAAGGTGACTCAATGGTCATCTGGTTTTTCACGCTATTGACGCCAATCACATCGCTGGCAAGTTTTGTGGCTAGTTTGATCTCATCTGAGTTAGTGGCCTTACCGTTTAAGGTAACAATGCCATTTTTTGTGGTTACCGATGTGCTAACAGCGCTGGTCGATCGGTGATAAAGCAGCGTCATCTTGACCTGGGCAGTGATTGAGGCGTCGTCAATCTTTTCACCAACAGTCCGCTTCTTTATGGGGGGTGTGATTACGATCATTTCATTCTTAACCTGCTTGATTCCATCAACATCCATGGCATATTCAGTTGCCAGTTGCTTTTGAGCAACGCTGTTGGCATCACCACGCAGGGTTGCTATACCGTCCGTAACATCAACTTCAATCCTTCCGTCACTGATGCTACTATGAAACAAGAGTGTTATCTTTACCTTGTCGCGTAGCCATGCATCTGAATTAGCCGAAGGCGGAGCACCTTTTATCTCCAGTCTGTTGTCAACATGAATGACTCCGGGAAGACCTACCACCGTCTCCTGGGCTAATGACTTGTGGGATTCATCGGCAACAATGCCAGTAAGAGTTACTGCGCCATCTTTTGAATGAATCTTGATATCATCAGCCATAAGGTAGGTCTTGAAAACATATGTCTTCCTGGCAGATGATTCAATGCGACTGTCGGTTTCTGATGCATATACTGGCACGGCGGTAAAACTAAACAGTGCCACTGCTGCAACTGCAAAAAATAGTGAATGTAGAATTCTCATCGAGTATTCTCCTTGTGGCGGATGTTACTTTTTCAGACTTTCTTGGCCTGACCGACTTTTACCTGAACTTTTCCGGCAATCTTTTCATTTTTACCTGCCGCTTCCAGTTTGGAATTGTTGCTGAGTTTCCTGGCAACTTTTTTGATCGCGCCTTTAACTTCTTGAAATTTACCTTACATTTGACCTTTATGTGCTGCTTTTCATGATATCCTCCTGTTGATATGTTGATTGTTTACGGGAACGTGCCATGCGCCTCTGATGGTCATTTCTGCCTTTTGATCCTCCATTAGATTTTTTACTTGATGCCTGCTGAATATATATTCGTTTGGGTGGCCACTGTTCTACAGAGCAACTAACACGCCAATGTATTTCAAAGAGATGTTTATGCGTAAACTACTGATAATTTGCAGAAAAAAAGTGTCATCGGATGAAGTGCGGGAAGAATTTTCTGACATAATCCGTCATTATTGACGGAACTGCCATATACGCTTGATGTTTGTGTGGTAAGCGTTCTACGAAAAAGGGCCGACAGTTTCCTGTCGGCCAATCAAATGAAGGGATGGGATATGGTTTATATATCCCGTGTTCTAGTACTATTAGTCAAATAATGTGCCATAAGTTGAGGGTTTGTAAAGGGCGCAAATAACGGGGCGTAGTACACAAACTAGCTGTATTAGCCTGTCTGGCTGATTCTAAAAATTTCTTGTGCGATAGCTTCAGGAGAAAGCACAAAATCAATACAGCCGCTTGCTATTGCGCTTTCAGGCATGTCAGGCTGTGAGGCTGTGTCGGGTGTCTGAGCAATTGTGATACCACCCAACTCTTTTATGCGGCACAACGCTGCTGCTCCATCACCATCACAGCCCGAGACAATCACTGCTATAAGTGTGCCATCCCAGTTCTGCGCCAGGGAGCGCAGAAAGATGGTAATCACATCAGGCCATCCCCTCGGTTTTGAAATCGGTTTCAGGAGAAATTTTCCATGGAGAACGTGCAGATCATGCTGTGCCGGGATGATAAAGACATGGTTGGGTTGGATGTCCAGTTTTTCTGTGATCAGCTTAACCGGCATCTCAGTATAGTGAGGGATAATTTCATGGAGCATCGTTTCTGCCGTTCGGAGATGATTAACGATGACAATGGCAACCCCCATATCTGGTGGCAGATGCGGTAGTAACCGGATATAGGCATCAAGCCCACCAGCCGAACCTCCTATGCAGACAACAGGAAAATTATGTGTAGTATGCGCAGTTTTCATGGCTAATCATCTCTGTTTCTGTCGGACCCACGAGCTGTCTATAGATGAGGTGGTGGAGCATAATTGTAGCGTTGATACTGTTGTGGTGCCACAGTGACAGGTACCTGATTGCCCTTAAAAGGGCACATGTTGTTATATTTCTGGTTGTCTGGTGCTACCCATTTGAAATGGGACGCACCAGGGTTGTCTGAAGGCTTTTAAAGTAGTTCATCACGTTACAGGAGTAACGGCAGATGGTGCTGTAACTTAGTCTGATGTAGCTTTACCAGTACCGCCACCGGGGCGACCGCCACCACAGCTACCACGCCCGCCACGCCCGCTGCGTACACCGCAACCCGTTCCGGGCCGCCCGGTTTTTTCCTGAATCTGACCGTCTATCTTTTCATTGCTACCTTCATCTTCCAGATTTCGGTTATTAGCCAGTTTTCCCGCAACTTCCTTGATTTTGCCCTTAATTTCATGAAACGCTCCTTCTACCTTGTCACGAATGTTCGATTGCATGGTGCTTCTCCTTTTTAAGTAACATTAGAGATGAATAAAGAACGGGGGGAGAAAAACACTGACGCCAGGTGGCGGCGGCGGTGCATAGTAAACCGGCGGCGGAACATAGATCCGTTCCCTGTAGACCTCTGTCCGATACACACGCCTGCCATTAACATAATAGTGGTCACGGTCGTACCTTTTTACATTGTGATGGTTACGGCGGTAGTCATGCCTTTCTATACGGTTATGGTCATCCCTGGCGCTGGCTGGTGCTACGCAGACACCGCCAAGCAGTGCTGCCAAAGCAAGTCCGACCATACTTTTGGCTGTTATTGATCTGAAGTTCCATCTGTCTGCTGTTTTCATAACCTCACTCCGTTTCTGGAACGTATTCAATCATCTTTCTATTGCATAGAAATATAATAAATTAATATAATTAGTTATCTTGTTTTGTTGCGGCCAAATTTACCCGTTCTGAAAACAATATCCGCGCTCTTTTTTTGTTCATTTGACATGCTGGTATAGAGTGCTTCAAAAGGCGGGATAAACTTCGCCTGCTGATCCAGATGTCTTTGGGAAATCTGATAGTAGAATTTCATATTTTCGACCGCGTTTACAATCTGCGTACTTTCAGTCCTTACCTTCGCAAGCGCCTCCATCTCTTTCGCATTTTCCCGCATCACGTTTGTAAGGGTATTCCATGTTTCTTGCTGAGCCTCGGTGATCTTGAGAACATCCTTTAGTTGCTTGATACGAGTCTCTGTGCGCTCAACAAAAGTGGTTCTTGTGACTTCCGACGTTTTCTTTTTGGCCGGAGCCGCATACGATTGATTAACACCGGCAAAAAACAGCGTGGACAAAAGCGTTACAACCATAATGACGAATGTGACGGGAAGCTTGATTCCAAAGTTTCTTTGTTCCATGATGTGACTCCTTTTTTATCCATTTTAGAAGTAATAACTGCTGGTTATCATACGTCTCTGCTCTGTTTCTACGGTGGAGTGTAAAAAAACAACCTCCTTTCTCATCAGAATGATTTGTTCCAGGTCAGGATCAGGCCACTTCCTGGTTTGCCGTTACGAACGAAACCGGTATCCCACGAATAGCCAAGATACAGGGCAGAGTTCCAAAAAAAGCCGGTATCCAGGCCAATGGTTGTTGCTGCGCCGGTTGAACTTTTAAACAGAAACTGATTGGTATCGGTAACCGCAGCGCGGTCTGCCCAGATAAAGGTTTCACGCAGGTGAAGGTAGATGAAGGGGGCAAGTTCGCGCCGGTATCCAAGGGCCAGCAGGGCATAATTGGAGACTAACACCTGATTGAACATGGTGCCGGGATATCCTGGACGGCTTAAGTCACCGGTTTCACCAGGAAGAGGGCCGCCGCCAATGGTAATGGCATTGTAACGGTCTGCGCTTCCCTGGCGGGTAACGCCGCCATGCAGGCTGAAGAGTACCCGGTTTTTTTCAGACAGGCCTGGAATCCCTCCAACCCCCATCAGGTAGCCGCTAAACTGAAGGTAATCACGGGTATCAGCCTTGGTAAAGACCGCATCGGGAATCGTGCCAAAATCTGCCCATCTGCTGCGGTACATGTAATCCAGGTCAAATCCGGCTGCTATGCCGGTATGGGGCAGTTCCATCAGATTTCTGCGCATCCCGTCATAACGACCCCGCAGTTTAGCTCCGTATAGCATGGTGTCAGGCGGCAAAACCAGGTTCGGACCGGTGTCACTGGTACGTCTGGCGTAGAAATAGCCGACCCTGCCCAGCAGTTGAAGTCTCACGTCGTTGTCAAACTGGAAAGGGGCCACCTTATAGCGCAATCCCGGACCAACAGAGGCAAGTACCGTTCCCCAGATGGTGTCGGACGACTTGATCTCTCTATTATTGACGACTTCCCGTTGACCAAACGGGATCGTGTTGTTTTCCAGGCGGGTGACCAGTTCAAGATTTCCGAAGCTGTGGTCATATTCCAGATCGTTTACAAAGATACTGATCACGTTGCGTGTTCTGGAATGTTCCCAGGTACGATTGATAAACAGGGCGCCCACCGGGGTGATGGAGGTCTCGCCCTGTCTGGGGGTGTAGAATACGCCGCCCAAAGTTAGCGCTGTTACGTTACTGCGGTCCATGGCCGGGATATCGATTGTTTTGCCCATGAAGACAGTATGCAAGGGCTCACCAGCCAATGGAGTCTGATAGTCATCCGCGTGGACGGGACTCGCAAAAGAGGTGACAGTGATGAGTGCCAAGAGAACCCTGCCGATGTATCTGCCCATTAAATTGTTCTCGCTCCCTAAGTAGTAGCGCAAATTTGTTTTGTTACGTCTGTTGTCAATCTACCAATACATCTACTAGCGGTGGCCTCCGGGACCGTTGCGGTGATCTTCGTGATGTCCGCCGCTAGAACTACCACGATGAAAGCCGTCATCTACCGGTACCAAGATGCAGCCTGATAGCATCAGGATTGTCACTAGCAGCACTAGCTGCCTGGGCATAAACGCATTTTTCATTCGTTATCCCTCCTTTTTTAAATCTTTCATCCAACCTACCAAGTGGTAAAAGGCAACAACTGTGCCAGAAGAGTTTAACCGCTGGTGAGAGTGCAAGAGTCTGATTGTACGACTAAATTACTACCTGATAAGAATAGGATATGGATAAAGCCGCCAGAGTAATCCGTCGCGTTTGGCATAACAGCCATATATGACGGGTTTCTGTTGCCGTTCCAACAAAGACTCAAATACTCGCCTTTCCTTTCGCTACCGTGGATTGTGGGGTATCATGGAATCCTTAGCTCTGTTTGGCGCGATACTTGTAAATGTTCTGAGTGAAAAGGTTTACGTTTTGTTCATTAAGGAGGATGTAATGAGGAACATGCGTTACGGAATGATTGTGATGAGCCTGCTGTTGTTTTCAGTGGTCTCTGTCAAAGCCCAGGTACATATAGGGATCGGGTTACCCAAAGTGAGTATCGGGATCAATCTGCCAATCTACCCTAACCCGGACGAGCCGGAACCAAATAATTAACCAAAATTAACTGCTCTGGTGGGATACAATAAAAAGTTGAACTTTTTTCAAAACAGCCTTCAAACCCTTTTCTGATGAGCCTTTACAAGGATGTAAAAAATGTTTTCGTGCCACAAATCCTTCAATTTCACCCGTTAGTTACTAAAAAGCCGGCTCCGGTCCATGCTCTTCCTCAACCTGCAGTGCATCAGCAGAAGCCGCAACCGGCACCTGTACAACAGAGACAACCGGAACAAAAACCGCAGGACAGAGGCCCGGCCCATAAACCAGAGTAGAAACAGGGGCAGGATAACGATGATGACCGGGGCGGTAGAGGTCACAAATAGTACGATAATGATTCTCAAGGAGTAGCTGTGCAGACATTGATTGATCTTTTTGCGACATTTGAAACAGTAGGCAGCAAGGCTGCCTTTGTAAACCGCACCGGTCTTCGGCGGCTTGAAGTCTCATATTGTACATTGCATGATCTTGCCCTCAAGATGGCAAACCTCTTGGCGCAAAACGGCGTGGCTCCAGGGGACAGGGTGCTGATCTGGGGTCCGAACTCTTCCTGGTGGGCAATCGCCTGGTGGGGTATCATCTTGCGTGGTGCAATTGCAGTGCCGGTTGATTTCATGTCAGATCTGGCTCGTGCAGAATCCATCCGCAGTCTTACACAGACTAAACTGGTTCTGCAGAGCCGGTTCAAACAGGAACGGATGGTTGCCGCGCCTTCACTGTTATTGGAAAACCTGCAGTACCTGCTGGAAGAGCTGCAACCAATCAGCGAAATTAGCGAAGCTGTGCCGGAAGATACGGCACAGCTAATCTATACCTCCGGCACAACTGGCAACCCGAAAGGGGTTATCCTTACCCACAAAAACCTGGTTGCCAACCTGCTGC
>DYNH01000056.1 GCA_020721175.1 Trichlorobacter lovleyi
CATCGAAACTAATAATGAAAAACAAGAAAATACTTCAAAAAGTTTGACAGTACGTGGCCGTGGGTAATGGCAGGTCATACTGATTCAGTTAACGGTGTACTATATCTCCCGGATGGCAGTTTTTTGTCATGGTCCGATGATAAAACCATTCAAATTTGGACTAGGAATGGGGAGAGCATAAAGGTTATGGCGGGACATAAAGCTGCGGTCTGGGATGTCATTCGGATTCATAATGGCTGTTTTCTTTCACGTTCAGCCGATAATACGCTACGTATATGGGATTCAGTTGGTGAATGTTTGAATATTCTTGAAGGTCATAGTGAAGCGATTGATGGAGCAATCAATCTGACGGATGATAGTATTTTATCTTCTTCAAGGGATGGAACGTTAATTCTATGGGACTCCGATGGAAAGGCAATTAATAGTTATCATGAAGATTTCATTTTCAAATACACACCGTTTATTTGGCAGTCTTTTTTACCTAGTACTCAACGGATGGATATGGCAGGGTTGCATTGTTTTAAGAAACAGGCTGTACTTGGTACTGCAAAGGGCTTGGAGCTTATATGGCAGTCAGCTTCAGAAGTTGAGCCAGGGCAAATTTTTGCTGATGGTAGAGCATTGGTATTTCAGGCAATCGGTCAAGTCTGCCTGCTGCGCCCCTGGCTGGGCAACCGGCGGGCAACGTTGGAGGATCTTTCTACTGCCTGAGCCTAATGCAGGTTACTACTTGTCACATATGAATCTACGGCTTTGCAGTAAGACTAATTCAAAAATTGGCACACGAAGAAATGGAGATCGACTATGAGCAAAGAGAAAAATTTTATTGACGTGCTGCTTAGAAGAATCTTTCAAACTGTCGTTGGTACATCCGCAGCGAGGTCAATGGGGGCTGGTATTATAAAAAATGTGAGGATTTATTGGTCTCAGCATCAGAGTGAACTCATTCAGAAACTATCCAAAATAGACAACAATATTCAATTCAAAAATCTTCTTGATGAGACAACCCAAAACCTGTGTGATAATTTCACAGTTAATGCTGTCAATGGTTCCAGATGGGGCTGTGCGAGAAAATTCATCAACTTATTGTTTCGTGAATTGCTCTATAATTTCTACACCAATAGTCACCTTAAGTTTAACCGATTTGAGGAATGGCTTGAAGTGCCATTAGACAGTCACGTTGCGAAAGGGATTCAAGAAGATAGCGAGAAACTTGGATTGGTCCATCGTGTTAATCTACCGAAATGGGATGCAATAATCCGGCTAACTCCAGAAGATAATGAGAAATATCAATCAATGGCCATTCATATTGCCAAAAAGAGAAAAGTTAAAAGAGTGCATCTTGATGTCTTTTATTGGAGAGATATGGAAGATATGACTAAAATATAAACTTTTTCCCATCGTTCCTACGCTCCAACCTAGGAACGAAGTCAGGGCGCGTGCGCCGTGCATAGCAATTACGAACATCTGCATATTGAAACGAGCCACCCCATGCGTAAAAAACTCCCCATCGGCATACAAACCTTCTCGAAGATACGGGAAGAAAACTGCTATTATGTTGACAAAACCAGATTAGCTCTGCTGCTGGCAGAACAGGGCAGCCATTACTTCCTCTCCCGCCCGCGACGCTTCGGCAAAAGCCTCTTTCTGGATACCCTGAAAGAACTTTTCGAGGGGAATGAACCGCTTTTCCGGGGGCTGTACATCCACGACAAATGGGACTGGAACGTGAAATACCCCGTCATACGGATAAGCTTTGGCGGCGGGGTCCTGGGCTCTCGAAAAGAGCTTGATGCCACCCTGCATCATCACCTGGCTCTGCATGAAGAACGGCTTTCACTGGCACCCTTATCCCCGGACATTCGCAGCCGCTTTGCCGATCTCATACGCCGGACTGCGGAACAGTCCGGCCAGCGCGTTGTCATTCTTGTGGATGAATACGACAAGCCGATACTGGACAATCTGGAAAAACCTGATACTGCCAGAGAGATGCGGGAAGCTTTAAGGGATTTTTATTCCGTCATCAAGGATTCCGATGCCCATGTCAAATTCGCCTTCCTCACCGGGGTCAGCAAATTCTCAAAGGTAAGCATCTTCTCCGGGCTGAATAACCTGCAGGATATCACCATCGCCAAGCGTTACAGCGCCATCTGCGGTTACACCGATACCGATGTTGACACCGTATTCGCCCCTGAACTGGAAGGGCTTGACCGTGAGGATATCCGCAGGTGGTACAACGGTTATAACTGGACCGGCGAATCGGTCTATAATCCTTTTGACCTGCTGCTGCTGTTTGAAGCACGGGAATTCCGAGCATGGTGGTTTGAAACCGGCACCCCCACCTTCCTGGTGAAACACCTGAGCGGAAAAGGGTTCTTCACACCCGATCTGGCCGAATTACGCACCAGCATGACCTTGCTCTCCGCCTTTGATGTTGATCGGATAACCCCTGAAGCGATTCTGTTTCAGACCGGCTACCTCACCATAGCCAAGGTAGAGGAAATCATACCTGGACAAATGGTCTACAGCCTGAGCTACCCTAACCATGAAGTGAAGACCAGCCTGAACGAGGCACTCCTCTCCTGCTACCTGGGTGAGGATGAGCAATCTTTTCCGATCCGCCTGCGGCTGATAGATATCCTTAAAAAGAACGATCTGCCTGCACTGAAAACCCTGTTCCACTCCTTCTACGCCTCCATCCCCAGCGAATGGTACACAAGAAATGAGATAGCCAGATATGAAGGGTACTATGCCAGCATCTTCTACAGCTACTTTGCCGCCCTGGGGCTTGATATCATTCCGGAAGACGCCAGCAGCAGGGGACGGCTTGACATGGCTGTGCGGTTTAACGGCCATATCTGGCTGTTTGAGTTCAAGGTGGTTGAGATGGAGCCGGAGGGGAAGGCGATGCAGCAGTTGAAAGAGCGCAGGTATGCCGACAAATACCGCCAGTACGGCGAGCCTATCCACCTGATAGGGGTGGAGTTCAGCCGCACAACCCGCACCATCGTGGGGTTTGAGGTGGAGGAGGGGTAACATGCAAATAGAGTTGACTACAGCCGGTCAGATAATACACTGCGAGTTCACGAATCTCTGAACAGTTAAAGCAGTCATAGTATTGAACTATATAACAAGCACTTATCAGCCCCGTACCACCAGGGAGTTAGCAACCATGTCCAAACCCGATGAAACCCCTGCAGTGCCCTACTCAATGATCGGAAAGCTCACGCGCCGTTACTCCTGGTCATTTGTTATTGCCATGGTCGTTATTGCTGTTCTTCTCCTGCTGGCAGGTGTTGCCGCCATACTTTTCGGCTATCCCGAATACAAGGAGAAACTCTTTGACATTGCCCAGTACATCGGCGGCGCAGGCACTGTCCTCGGCTCTCTAAAAGCGTACTGGAAAGAGATCCGCCAGAAGTACGCATTAATTCGCCTGCAGCATGCCAGCAGACACGCCGTTGTCTGCGGCCTTGGCGGCAAGGGGATGAGGCTTGTAAATGCCCTTCTGTCCAAAGGAATGAAGGTTGTTGCCATTGAATCCAGGAAAGATCACCCTGATATAAACGGATGCTGGGAGCGCGGGGTGGTGGTTATTACAGGGGACGCCTCTGACAAGGCTATCCTTGACGAGGCCAATGCCGGTCTTGCCCGCTTTCTGTTCGCTCTCACAGGGGATGACAACACAAACATCGAGATAGCCCGCAGCGGTGATGAACTTGCAGAGGCCACAGCCCTGAATTCCGGCGAACATGTTTTTGTCAAATGCTTCAGCCATGTTTCAAGCGGCAGCATCAGGGATATATTCTCCCATCACAACCTGTTTGCAACCACCCATGACGCCTTTGATGCCAGCATGTTCAGCGTGTACGACGCTGCATCACGGTTTGTTCTTGAAAAATATCCGCCAGATGCTCTTGCAGCCATACATGGCAACCAGAGCGGCGCTGTCCGCATACTTGTGTTGGGCTGCACCATGATGGGGGAATCCATAATAAAGCATACAGCCAGGATCGCCCATTACCTGGACAGACCACAGGTTGAGATAATCGCCGTAGACAAGGGGGCAAAGGCTGTTGGTGAGCGGTTCTTCGGCGCCTTTGGCGATGGTGCAGTTCCACCTTCATTCATCGTACCGGGGATAACTGTCCGCTTTGTGGACCGTGACCCAGATACATTATGCTCGCTCAGGGAACTTACCGGAGAGGCCGATGCCCTGCCCACCGTTGTCTATATTGCATTGGGACAGGACTCCCAGGCTGTTTCCCTTTCACTAAGAGTACGAGGGATGCTTGGAAGGGAAGATATACCTGTTGTTATCTGTATGAAGTCAGAAATGTCCAAACTGATGGAGGGGCAGGAGTTTCCGTTTACCACGGCCCGTTCCATCTATGCCTTCAACATCCTTGACTTTGCCTGTGCCTTCCCTGTGCTGATGGATGAGGTGACTGACGAAATGGCTCGTTCCATCCATTCCGCCTATGTTATTTCACTGATAAATTTCTGCCAGGATGATTTCAAGACCTCAAAGCCATCAGAGCTTCTGGAGAAAATTCTTTCCGAATTCCCGTCGCTGTCGGTGTCAGGCGGATCATCAATTGACAAACTCAACGACCTGATCACAAAACCGGACCTGTATGACATGCTTCAGAGGAAGCTTCCCTCACAGTTGCCAGCCTACCTGTCCCGCCTGCTGAACGATGTTGGCAATCTGAGGCAGCACCCATATACCGACATGACAATACCTCAGCAGGAGCTCCTGATGCGTTTCAATTCAGGGCTGCTTGCGCTGACCTGGCCCGGGTTATGCCCGGACAAGGTTTCAGAGAACCCATCTCTAACAGGCTGGAGAGAGTTGACAGAGGACAAGAAAGATGCAAACAGGTGGCAGGCAGACCACCTGTCTGTAAAATTAAGGGCGATTGGCTACACAGAGGGTGATATGGCTGCCCTGGAGAAGGCATCTGGCAATCCGCGCCTGCTTGAGGCGTTGTCGGAAATGGAGCACAGAAGGTGGAACGCCGCCATGTTGATGGACGGCTGGAGGTATGAAGCAGGCAAGAAGGACCCGCTGCGTAAAACCCACCCATCAATTATACCTTACGATGATTTGTCCGATGCGGAAAAGGCCAAGGATGATACGATGATCCACAATATTCGTAACCTGGTATCAAGTTCAGGCTGGAAAAGGTATCTGGAGTATATTAATGCTGTTTAGCATTCAGATGTTGCTGCTTTTGGCTTTTGAATCATTATTTCATCCGGAGTGTGACCGATGAACCTCAGGGAAGTTTTTGTATTTGCCTCTGCAACTCCGCCGCAGCTTATTACCGAGGCCATCCAGGCGATGGCTTTTTTAGATCCGCCTGTATACCCGGATGATATATATGTGTTTTCAACAGAAACAGCAAAAAGGCGGGCAGTTTCCAGATTGATAGAAGGCGGGGTGCTCGCATCTCTGTGCGCTGAATGGGATATCCCCACCGTTTCTTTCTCTGAGGAGTCTTTCATCCTCCTAACCGATAATTCAGGAGAGTCGCTGGACGATATAGTCACACTGGAAGAGAGTGAGTCCGCCGGCGACAGGATCTCGGTTTTCCTTAGCGAACTTGCTGCCATCCCATCCACAAGACTGCACTGCTTCCTTGGCGGAGGCCGGCAGACGCTGACATTCTACATGGGCACAGCCTTCCAGCTTGTGGCAAGACAGTGGGACAGAATGTACCATGTCAGTGTCAGCAGAGGTTTTGAGAGAAATGACAGCTTTTTCTACAAGCCAAAGCAGGATATGGATATCCCGACTGATGGTGCAGATGGCTCAAGGCAATTTATCAATACCGGAAATGCCCGGATATTTCTCAACGAACTGCCACTCATATACCTTCGCGACAAGATACCTTTATCCAGACAGACAAGCAGTTTCAGATCCATGATATCTGAAGGACAACGGGAGCTTGAGAAGGCTCACGTTGTCATGCCTGTCAGCTTGAACCTTAGTGAAAGAATGCTCTTTTTCGGGAATATAAAAGTTGTGCTTACTCCGCTCCAACTTATGGTGTATTCAGCTTTTCTGCGAAACAAGCTGGACAGATGCAGTCATGATAAAAGGGATGGCTGCAAGGGGTGCTCCGGCTGTTTCATTACGCTGGTCGAACTCACTTCCAGCGAGGCGGTGGATGCCATGTCAAGGGACTATCAGGCCCTTTATGGCGATGATCACTACAAGAAGGACATCTTGATGGAAAAATGGGAAAGAAATCTTGATGTTGAGTATCTTCGCCAACAGATAAGCAAGATCAATGGGGCCATAAGGAAGACCATGCCTGATGAATCAAGCGCCATTGCCTATCAGATATCAGCAATTCGGCAGTATGGCCGGAGCAGGTATGGCATACGGGCAGACAGAAGTAAAATCAGGATATCTAACAGATAAATCTGACGACGCAAGAATATATTCTGCACTCCTGGGTAGAGGTGGTGGCCACACTGCCAGGAATCCTGAAAGTAGCAGCCTTTCCTGACCTTCGCGGCATTGAACCAATTTCTGCAGCGCCCTGATGAGCTTTAACAAGAAAACTCTGCAAACAGCTGATATTCCTCCCCTTGATGGTGGATACCTCATCGAGGGGAGGAAGCTCTCACTGGCTTTCGTTTTCAAGGGCCGCCCTCTGCATCAACTCATCATGACGGTTGGCAAAAGACAAGTTGAATATCTCTTCGCTGAATTCATCAATTCTAACGGTTTTGCTTACAATATAAATGTAGATTGCATGGACTATGGCGAGCAATATTGCTACAAAAATTGCGTTGCCCTTGGTTCTCTCCTGATAGTGCCATTCAGGTTCCCCCTTCTTCTTGTCTTCCCTGCATGCAATTGCACCAATGGCACCAACTACAAACAAAATTGCAGTGGCAAATTTACAGAACAGAGCCAGAAACATGAGGGGAACTGACTTGTTGTAAACGAACGCTGCTTTGGCAGGAAAAAATGCAAAGCCTGCAAGCAATACATAAAAAACGATGGTTCCTACTATTGATGAATTGTTGGTGAAAGCCCCAATTATCATTGTCAGAATTGCCGGAACTATGACGGTGGCAAGGCACATCCCTGCATCCGTGTAATCAACGTATACGTTCATTTTTTTGTTGCTGTGCATAAAGATGGCAGTAACCATGAGACCGACAACAATAAAGAATATAACCCAATTGCGGGTACTCTCGTCTATCAGCGGAGGAGACTTCTTCTCTGGAGCCTTTTCATTCTGATTCGCTTCCTGCTTTTTGCTATCCGTTTTTTCAGGATTTGAACTTTGAACTGGTTGTGATGACTGTGCCGCTTGTGATGTCTGATCTGAGTCGCTTGCCTGAACCGGCTGTATAGGCTGTGCGGTCTGAGCAGGATCGGATTTTGCGGCAGTGCTTTCGTTTTGCCTGTTCTCCTGTGGTGCCTGGCTTGCGCTCTGAGTGGGCTGCTGTGCAGCTGGCTCAGGATTCTCTGTCGGCCCATATTTCCCACCCGAATATTCACTCATTGCGCGAAGTTCTTGAATCCTGCCTTGATATATACCTGTCAATTCGGGAACACCCTGCATGGCATCCCGCACTCTAAGCCAATTGCGCTGCTGTTCCTTGATCATATTTTTGTCAGCCGATGACGCAAGGGCAGCCTTGTACGCCTTTGCAAGTTGTTCATCAAGCGCCGAGAGTCCCGGATCTCCGCAGATCATCTTTTCAACCCTGGTTGAAGCTTTTGCGCAGTTGAAGCTGGCTGCAAAGGCCGCTGCCGGCAATGTAAGGAACAACAACATCAAGATCACAAGTTGCAGCAGTTTTTTACTCATGACTTCCTCCTTTTCTGGTCTGTCCCGCCGCCATTTCAGCAACGGAGTCTGCTATCTTTTTCTGAAACTCAGGTGATTGTGCCTGCCTGTCATCATCAGGGTGGACGATTACCGCCGCTTCCAACAGTAGAGCAGGCACCTTTGCATATTTGAGAACCCCCAGCGAGTCGTACTGATATATCCCAAGCCTTGCGTCCAGAAGCGGACGGTTTTCACCCTGTATCGGCTCGGCATGATGCAGGGTGGGTACAAGCCCCCTTTTTAAAAGAGCCTCTCCAAGATTCTTTGCCAGTGATTCTGATTCTGCAAATCTCGGATTCAAACGGGAAATAAATATGGAGAAACCACTTGCCTTGTCGGAACAGACGTAATTTATTCCAGACTCTTTCCTGGCTGTGACAAAACGGGGCTGAACTGAATCGTGGTGGACTGAAAGCAGGAAACTTGAGCCATCTGACCTTGTGGCCCGCTCTTTTGGAGTGAGCTCCTCTCCCATGGTAGTCATTACAGATTTATATCCGGCGGCACTTCAGATGTCGTTCGGATGCAGCTTGAAGGTGAGCATGTTGTATCAGGCTGTCCTGATGTTAACCTCTTCAGTCCGATTCAGACAGGGCCTGTGATCCATATTATGACAAGAAGGAGTGGGGATCCCTGTTCAACTGATGGCGGTTATATATCAAAATACAGCTCAGGCAGAGGAATGATGGATGGAGTTGCCTACCTTTACCCTCTGAATGATGATGACACAACCTCCCGCGAGGGGGAGCACCAACGCACGGTTGCATGCATTGAGCGGTTCAACAGGGATTCAATGGAGGTACAAGGCCCGGATTTTGAGGCAATGAATGAGCAGTCCGCCTCTTATCTCATCCCGCCTGGAGACAAAAGCGATGTTCCACTGACGCAAAAGAGGCTTTCTGAAGATTTGGGGGAACTGCTTTTCAGGTATGCCCATACAGACAGCCTGGCGCAAAAGTTCCAGAGGAGCACCCTGCGAACACTTTTCATACTGGCCTGCATGGTGCCTTTTATTGTTTTCTTCTTTGAAACCTATTCAAATGTAACCACTGCACTGTTCGCAATTACGGGATACCTTCTATCCATGGGGCTTGCATACGGGATTTACGCGGTTACCCGGAGAAAGGGGCTGCAGGAAAAGTTCCTTGACTACCGTGCCCTGGCCGAGGGGCTCAGGGTGGCATTCTTCTGGAGGCTTGCCGGTATTGCAGAATTATTACCTTGGCAAACAGCAGTCAGAACTTGACTGGATACGTTATGCTGTCAGCACATGGGGGCTTATGGCTGCCAAGGGGTTGCCCCCGGCAGATGCAAATATCCACTTGGATGCTGTCAGACGCAACTGGATTGAGGATCAGTTGAAATACTTCGCACGCCACGCAGGATCAAGCAAAAGCTCAGCGGAAAGGCTTGAACGGGTTTCCACTATTATTTTCAGGGCAGGTTTTTTTGTTATTACCCCCGCCATGCTCTTAATCCACGGATTAAAGCTTGGCGGCGAGCACCTTGATCCCTGGATGCAGGTGCTCACCCCTTCTGTATTTGTGATAGCAGGCGCAATAAACTACTACTCCGAGAGGATGCTTTATTCCGAAAACGCCAAGCAGTATTCAAGAATGTACGGCGTATTCAAAAAGGGTATTCAGATGCTTGACGCCGCCGGTAACGATCCTGTGCGACAGCAGGCTGTTATCTCTGCTGCGGGGAAAGAGGCTCTGGCTGAAAACGGCGATTGGGTGCTGATGTACAGAGAGCGCCCGATTGATGTGCCACAGGGGTGATTTCAGTCTACTGGGAAAAATACGACAACGGTTCACTGTCGCAGAAACATGAAGAATATCTGCGACGCTGGTGCAAAGCAAAAGCATTAATAAATATATTGAGGTGAAAAAATGCTGAACATTATGTTAAGGGGTTCCTCCATCCTTCTCCTATTATTGTGCTTTTCGACATTCGTTTACGCAATAGAGTCGGAAAAATTTGAAAAAGTCATTGTCAGCGGCATGGGTACAACACCAGAGACAGCCAAACAAAATGCCCTGCGAGCCGCTGTAGAGCAGGTAGTTGGCATCCATCTTCTTTCCGATACGATCGTTCAGAACAGCGAGCTTATAAATGACAAGATACTTTCCTACAGTGGCGGTTTTATCACCCAGAGCAGGATAATAAATACCCGACGGGATGGAGAGCTATATGTGGCACAGGTGGAAGCTATTGTTGCCTCCACAAAGGTAAGAAGAAAACTTCTGGATCTGAACATTGCGGTGCGTAAGGTAGACGGCGGCAGCCTGTTCAGTGAGGCTTCCACAAGAATTGGCGAGAAGAGGGACGGCGCTGCAATGCTTGCACATGTCACCAGGAAGTTCCCACAGGCCGCATACCGCTTTACCATCGGAAACCCTGTGGTAGAGAAGGTGGATCACCATAGTAACAAAGCCTCGGTGAAAGTGCCTGTTGTGGCAGTCTGGGACAAGGACTTTCTTGCTGAGTACCTTGCTGTGGTAAAAAATATATCCAGAGGAGAGCTTTCAGATCCTAAAATCAGCCCGAAACTTGCAAATAACTCTGAAGGGGTTCTGTGCGTATCCAGCATGGAAAATACCAAGTCGGTTCATGCAGACATCTGTTACAGGCTTGATCCGGCACTGTATGATGCATTGGGAGTTAAAACTCCTATATATCGTGAAAACCATGGAGCTTCTGCAGAACTGTGGCGTAACCTGAGCTTGAGCATTAAATTTATGAACACAGAAGGCAGGCTGGTACACCGGGCAGAAGTTAAGCTGGAACATAACAGTTCAGACAAATTTGAGCGGCAGTTTAAAAAGGGTGAATACAAGGACTCTTTTGACATCTCCAGTAATTTTCATCTGGATATCTACAGATTCAACTATCCCAACACACTCTGACGTCACAAGAATCGCGTTCTTATTGTGTCAGACGGAGAGTACCGGATAGAACCTGTCATTCCCATAGAGGCTAGTAAACTACAGCATATAACCAGAATTGAAGTATCACTTACACAGCAATGAAAATGTAATGTTACCTTACTGCATGAATTTTGACCCCCTTATCAGGGGGAAGCCTTTAAACCTCCCCCTGCTAAGGCGGATTTTCGCCGGTCATGAAGATAAGCAGCCCCATGCTGGCAATTATACCGATACCGGTGGTGTAGATCGGAATGCGTGACCACTCCATAATGTCGATAATGGAGAACCCTGCCGGGCAGGAACCGCCGGGGGAGTTGATGATCATCTGAATCTGGTTAGCCTCCCCTTTGATGTTGTACTCAATGATCTCTTTGCAGACCGATTCGGCGGTGCCACCATCAATGCCCCCGGAGATGTAGATAATGCCGTAATCGGAAAGGCCGTTTTCCTTTTTTTCTTTGTCCGGTGTTGCCATGATTGTTGCTCCTTTGTCGTATGTATTTTGCTGTGATTTACTAGTAGCATCAGGCTGTGGCATTTTTAGACACAGCATAAAAATACAACCGACATTGACATGAAAGCCGATACAGGTATGCTGAATGACATCAGGGGGGATGGTCTATGTATTGGGCACGGCATCTGGTGAAGATATTGAAGGCAGTTGAGATATTGGCACGCCCCGGCGGGGCAACCTTGGATGAGTTGCGTGAGGGGCTTGATGTTGACCGCCGAACAGCCTACCGCCTGAAGGATACATTGGAAGAACTCAATTTCCCGATTATTGAAGACATATCCAGCCTGGATGGCAAAAAACGGTTCCGTTTTATGGACCGATATCTAAAAAAACTGCCCAACCTGCATATCCCTGACCTGAACCTGTCGTTGGCCGAGGTGATTGCGCTTTATTTCATCAGGGGCAATGCTAGAATCTACAAAGGGACTGATATTGAGCGTAATATTGAAGGGGCTTTTTCAAAGCTTGATGCTTTTATGCCGGACCGGATGGCAGAGCAGGTGGACATGATCAAGACCTTGTTTATAACTTCAAGTAGCTTTTCCAAGGACTACAGTGACAAGCAGGAGATCATTGACACCATTACTGATGCCATTTTCCGCCGCCAGACCTGTACAGTTCACTATCATTCATTCAGCGACGATCAAACCAAGAAATTTCGAATCGATCCATTGCATTTTTTTGAGCGGGACGGTGGGCTCTACATGTTTGTGAGGACCTCGGACTACGGACATATCCGCACTCTTGCGGTTGAGCGGGTTATTCAATTAGATTTAACACCTGAAACATTTGTCCCGCCAGATGACTTTGATCCGGAGAGGCGTTTAAAAGGAGCGTTCGGCATAGTTTACGATGATCCGGTTGAATTAAGACTTGCTTTCATTGCCAACACGGCCAAGTATGTGAAGGAACGGTGCTGGGCTACGGATCAAGTGATAATTGAACAGCCGGACGGGACAGTCATTCTTGAAATGAAGACGTCTGGTTGGTTTGAGGTTAAAAAGTGGATTCTCTCATTTGGTAGCCGGGTTGAAGTATTGGAACCACAGAAGATGCGGGAAGAGGTCAGGCAGGAACTGATGGATGCTGCAAAGGTATATTGCTAAGATTATTTACCTATTCATCTGTCACACCGATGCATCTCCAAATGGATCACGATGTCTTTCTATCCAGACTCCGTTACTGGATCACCTCGGCTAGCCCGTACCGCTGATTCAGTGGTGTTGACATGCTGACCGCCAGGGCCGCTGCCTTTCATGGTCTCTACCCGGATATCACGCTCATCCGGTGTGGTGTAGCTGGCCAAAGTCACTTGCGTCACCCCCACAAACCAGTTCTTGCGCTTGTGGCCGTGACGGAAGGGAGAAAGACCGACCATGCCGTTATGGTCAGTAATATTAGATTTTTGCAGTGTTAGTACCTCGTTAATCCGATTCCCGAAAAACATACACAACAAGATCGCAAATGTCAGATCGGGAGTTACATCGTTATCTGCCAGATAGTCAATGATCTGCTGTTGTTGTTCTAACGAGTAGGGTAAATTAGACGGAGGTTCATTTTTCTGTTTAACCACACTCTCTAATTTTGGTGTGGTTTTAATGTAGCCCTCCTTAAGGCAATATTCCCCAAAAATTTTTAAGGTTTTTAGATACGCTCGAAGCGTCTCCGCCTTAAGATTTTTTTTGTAAAATGAATCGATAAACTCATTTATTCTAGTCTCTTACAACTTGAGTCTTTACAATTTATGAGCAAAGTTATCATGCCAATGCCGGCACTATCGTCTGTTCTGTAAGCCTGCAACAGGCGGCAATGACACTTCTTCCGATTTTTGTCAGATAGTAACGATAGGTTCCGGATATCTTTTTGATGATTCCAAGTTTTCGCAACTTGTGATTGAGCTTGTTGTGCCAGGGTTCATATGATTCACATGCTTCCATGGCAG
>DYNH01000002.1 GCA_020721175.1 Trichlorobacter lovleyi
CTGGACGCTGGAGCGTCTAAAACCGGTTCCCACGCAGGAGCGTGGGAACCATAAAATGACCCGCAATTGGCTGCTCAAATCCAGAAACTAAAAGCAGTCGTTACAAGTAAAACTTAGCAAATTGGAAGCCTGACCCCACTTTTGCCTGCAACTTGGAAGCCTGACCCCACTCTTACCTCCAAACGTTTCCAGACGACTATATCTTTTTAGGGTCAGTCGCTCGACAGTTCACGCAAGTTGGAAATGCAGTCCCTCCAATTTTAGGCTCTCAAATAGCTCAAGCAATTTTCAAGAGTTTTTATTGTTAAGACTCGTATTTCTGAACGGTTCCAGACACTCTATTCAGGGAAATTCTTCCCTCGTTACGATTTCCATAAACTATATTCGTAAAAACAAGGAAACTGAAACTGCTAACCAGCGCCAAGACTGGCCCAAATACCTGCCGGTCAGACTTTGAACGTTAAACCCGAAAAACAAAATTATTCTTTATTCTTATCTACCTTCGTGCTACTGAAAATCGGATAAATTGAACAGGAGTTTACAGTGTCACTCCCTCATCATCCGGCTATAGGCACAATAGTAATTTGTGATTTTGCAGGAAAAATACCAGAAATGGCCTCACGCCACCCTGCGGTTGTTATCACCCCTCAGTTGCCGGGTAGAAACAGGTTGTGTGCCGTAGTCCCCCTAAGTACCACCGAACCTGACAATATGATGCCTTACCACTATAAATTGCACTTCAATCCACTACTGCCTCATCCGTATACTAACGAATACTCGTGGGTTAAAGCTGACATGATTACAACAGTTTCACTAGACCGTCTACACTTCCTTCGGAGAGGAAAATCCACAGGAACTAGGTAATACGATATCCGAGTAATAAGTGAATACGACTTGAGGCAAATTCAAAAATGCATCCTACATGCACTCCAGCTTTCTTTGTTGACATCCCAATTTTAGAATTGGTATTATAAAGATGTCACCCGCTCTGCTTAGGTATTCGGGATTAAGTCCGCTTCGGCGGCCGCCATACTTATAGAGATTGCAATCTGGTATGGTGTCATTTTGGGGCGACCTTATATTTAGTAAGGTCGCCCTTTGCTATTAATGCACTCAGGTCTAACTGCTCAATCAACTCGGACTTGCTTACTTTGGTGGCATTAGTTGTTTTTTACATATCAGTTATCCTTTCCTGTCCGGTGGCTTCTTTTCGCAAGCCGGTTATCTCGTTACTCGTTATTGCCCTACGACCCCCTTTGGTGCCCGATTAAACATCAAGTAAGTCAAGAATCGAGCGCACGAAAAAGAAACGGGGTCAGAAAAAGAAACGGGTCAGGAAACGGGGTCACCGCAAGGTAAACGGGGTCACAAGGTAAACGGCGCAGGAAACGGGGTCAGGCTTCCAAGATGTTAACTTGGTCGCCGATCTTGCAATTTTTGAAGCCTTATCACGCTCTGTGACCTGACCCCGCTCTGACCGCTAGCACAGAATGCTTCTTACCAGCCAGACAGTATACCCGACATAGCAGGCCAGCAACACAGCCCCTTCAATACGGTTAATTCTGCCAGGCCCTTTAAAACCGTAACTGAAAAAAAACAATGAGATTGTCAGCGTTGCCATTACCATCATATCACGCGAAAAAACAATCTGGTCAAAGGCAAACGGGTGAATAGTCCCGGCAATCCCTACCACTGCCAGGGTATTAAACATGTTTGATCCGATCACATTGCCCAGGGCAATGTCATGCTCGTTTTTTCTGACTGCAATGATGGAAGAGGCTACTTCCGGTAACGAGGTTCCCACGGCCACGATGGTCAGGCCGATGAGCAGATCGCTGATGCCCAGACGACGGGCGATATCCACTGCCCCCCAGACTAGGATACGGGAACTGGCAATCAGTAGCAACAGCCCCGCAAACAACCAGAACAGAGCCATTCCAAGGGGCATTGCATTAATCTCCAGTTCATCCTCAATCTCATCAGCCAGGGCATCATCACGTCGCTTCATGCCCTGCCAGATGGTCCAGCCCATCAAACCGAAAAAAACAGCCAGGTGCAACCAGCCATCAAGCCGTGTCAACTCTCCGTCATGCATAATCACCAGGGCAAATACGGTCACTACTGACAATATCGGCAACTCTTTACGAAGCACCTGTGAATGCACAGCAATCGGGCTGATCAGAGCAGTTAATCCGAGGATCAGCGCTATGTTGGTGATATTCGAGCCGTAGGCGTTACCCAGGGCAATGCCGGGATTTCCATTCCAAGAGGATAGAACAGACACCATCATCTCGGGGGCCGAGGTTCCAAAACCTACAATTACCATACCGATCATAAGCGATGGCATACCAAAATAGCGGGCAACTGCGGCGGCTCCGTCAACAAAACGGTCCGCGCTCCAGACAAGCAACGCCAATCCTGCTACCACGGCAATTAACGGCAATGTCATATCGTCTTCTTCTCCATTTATGGATGCATTACAAAATTAAGTTAAGCAATTATCCGTTCATGGTGAGCTTGTCGAACCATGAACGGATGCCCTTCGACTGTTCGACAAGCTCACAGCTCAGGGCGAACGGAGTTTGTTAATGTTGCTCTGTAAGGCTTCCTATGTTTCGTTGTAACCTGCCGGAATCTATGCCGGTGTTAACTGTAAGCACTTTTGTACACCCATTTTCCCCTGTTGGTCAACTTGACAAGCACTGTTTTAGTTGTAATTATTCCAAAATCATATACAGCTTTTGATATACGCAGGAGATAATGGTGATAACGAACCAAATCAAATATCAGATGAAAAAGCTTAGAGATTATCTGGCCCTGAAAACCAAAATGGTTAATCATCAGGGGATCATCCATGAGGTAGCTTCCGGAGTTGAGCATTCCTGGGTCTATTACCTGATGCTGGTAATGGCTGGCCTGATCGCCCTGCTGGGGCTGTTGACAAACAGCGTGGCGGTGGTGATCGGCGCCATGCTGATCTCGCCGCTGATGGGTCCGATCATCTCATCTGGCCTGGCCCTGACCATCGGCGATCTTCCCCTGGCACGACGTGCCTTTCGTACCATTGCTGTCAGCGTCATACTGACCATCCTGCTCACCGCCTTTGTCACCTTCCTGTCGCCCTTGAAAGAACCAACGGCTGAGATTCTGGCCAGGGTACGGCCCAACATCTACGACCTGTTTGTAGCGATGCTGTCAGGCATTGTTGGAGCAGTGGCGCTCTGCACCAAGCGTAATTACCTGATTACCGCCACCGGAGTGGCAGTAGCCACTGCGGTTATTCCACCTTTAAGTGTAGCAGGCTATGGCCTGGGCACCGGTCAATTCATGCTGGGACTGGGCGGATTTCTGCTGTTTTTCACCAACTTTGTGGCCATTGTACTAACATCGGACATGATCTTTTTCATTATGGGGTTTCGCACCAGCCATGTCGAGAGCATCAAATATTCACAACGCACCCGTCTGCTGATCATAACTGCACTGTTACTGTTTATCTCCATCCCGCTGGTTCACACCCTGGTGGTTGATATCAACAAGCTAAACACTAAAAAACAGATTGAAAAGGTATTGAAGAAACACCTGAACAGGGAAAACCTTTCTCGCATGACCGGATATTCGTTCAGGCAACTTAAGGGCAAGACCGATGTCAGGACAACGGTCAATACAGTGAAATACATTGCCAAA
Organism: Trichlorobacter lovleyi; assembly: GCA_020721175.1. GTDB lineage: Bacteria > Desulfobacterota > Desulfuromonadia > Geobacterales > Pseudopelobacteraceae > Trichlorobacter > Trichlorobacter lovleyi_A. The sequence goes on from DYNH01000002.1 coordinate 3,685, forward strand.
CCTGCTGAACAAGGCATTGAATCAGAATTGGAAGCCAGTCTTGGGAATAAGATTGACCTGCATCTTGAACAGGTTCTGGTGGCATCGGAACAACTTCCTGAACAGCATGAAGCTGTGCTGCTGCCAGAAAAGCCCAGAGAAACCGGAGCAGAGATCAGTGCCAGGGCCGCAAAACTGGTCGGCACGGCTGAACAGCTTCTCTCTGAAGCCTTATCCCCCTTTACGTTAACCAACACCCGACTGGCCTTTTCAAGCGGCAGTCAACCGCTTGAAGCATCAGCAACCCTTCGCCGTGACTGGCCTGTCAGCAGTGATGAATTACTGCTTCTGACCAGACAGCTTGAGCAGGCTCTGGAGCAGCCGTTACACCTGGAGATAAAGACCGTACCGCTAGTGCCACCAGTCAGCTTCAACAAAGACAACAGCCTGACCCCAGAAAGTATTGCAGATCTGGCAGTGATCAAACAGTTGCCAGGCAATCCGGACAATTACCGCTATCAACTGCTGGTGACTGGTCGTAACAATCGTCTGATGGTTACCAGGCTGCACAAGCATCTGACTGAAAATCTTCAGGTGCCGAAACAGGCCATTGAAATCAGGAACAGAAATACGAAAGTACCGACAGAGATTGTCCTGCGTGTGTTGAGACGATGAGAAAAGCAACACTGAAAGAAAATTGGTTATCTATTCAGCTTGCTACATAAATAGTGTCATTCCCGAGGGTGTAATCGGGAATCTGGTGTTGGTTATAAAACCATATCCCCGATAGATGCATTCGAGGATGACAATCTTTTTGAAAGAACCTCATATTTATAAAACAATAAAAGCCAAATCAGCGCCTTCGTTATCACTCAGGATGACGGCAATCCATCACTCAGGATAACAGCAATCTTCAATATGCTGAATAGTTACCATTTGCAGTAGGTTTATTAAGAGGGAGACTATCGTTATGAAAGTGGGACTCATTGGATTTGGTAAAACCGGAAAAGCCGTTGCCTCAATTCTGCTGCAAAGTCAGGATACAAACCTGCAGTGGGTTGTACGTAGATCACACAGCCTTGAGCATCGTTCCGTACCTGAATTTCTCGGTATTGAGTCAAAGGAACCGGGGCTCATCTATTCTAAAGAGGAATATTCTGCTACTGATCTGATCAGACGAATGCCCGTTGATGTCATTATTGATTTTTCTTCAGAAGACGGACTTGACTACTATGGACAGGCTGCTGTTGAACAAGGTGTTGCCATTGTGAGCGCCATTTCTTCATACAACCCTGACACGATACAGATGCTTAAGCTATTTGGAGCTCAGACCAAAGTCCTCTGGTCACCCAATATTACCATTGGTATCAATTTTCTGATCATTGCTGCCAAAATCCTTAAAAAAATCGCTCCCTACACAGACATCGAAATTATTGAGGAGCATTTTAAGGCCAAACCTGAAATATCTGGCACAGCACGAAAGATTGCTCAGGCTCTTACCCTGCCTGAAGATGATATCAAGGTGGTCAGGGCCGGTGGTATAATCGGTGTACATGAAATTCTCTTTGGTTTCCCCTTTCAAACAGTTCGTTTGCGTCATGAATCAATTTCCCGTGAGGCTTTTGGTAATGGAGTGTTGTTTGCAGCACAACATCTTATCAATCAACCAGATGGACTTTACACAATGGAAGATCTGTTGATGCCATACTTTCAGTTAGACACCAAGCTGCCGTGCGTAAATAGCTAATATCATTAGGCTCTTTCAAAAGTATTCCGTTCATGGTTCGACTATTCTACAAGCTCGCGGCTTACCACAAACGGTATATAAATTGTTTGCAAACATATACCGTTTTCCCTTAGCTTGTCGAAGGGCAAAGCAGGACTTTTGCAAGAGGCTCAAATTACCATGAATCCCGACAATAGTTTTACATCATTAAGATCGATCCATCTCTCCCTGCGTTTTGTCATTCCGCTGGCCATTGCGCTGGCCCTTTTTGCATATGGAGTGGTTCCATTGATCGACAAACTGACCCTTAAGTGGTTTGCCCGAGATTTGGATATCCGTTCCCAATTGATCAGCAGCACACTTAATGATGCCCTGATTGACCTGGTTTTAAACAAGGAGCGCGGCAAGATAAACAAATTGTTGCTTAAGGCCACTCGTGATGAGCGTCTGCTGGCTGTCGGGGTCTGCAGCAGCGATCACAAGCTGTTGTATAAAACTGCTGATTTTCCCAAAGAAATAAGTTGTAAACCCTCAACAGATGAAGAAAAGGAAAAAAAATTCCTGATCGATCTTTCACAAGGGCCAGTTCACATCTCCAGAACCTCCCTTCATTTTGAAAATTCGGAAATCGGCTCACTGGTGCTGGTGCATGATATGAGTTTTGTTGAACGCCGCAGCACTGATACCCGAAAGTATGTGATCATTCTGTTTCTGGTCCAGGGGGTAGTGATCTCGCTGATTACGGTATTTGTAGCCCACCTGAGCTGGCGTGGCTGGCTGGAGGGGGTGCGCGCCATGATGCGCGGAGAAGGGATACTGCGCCCATTCAGTCAACCGGCCAGCGCAGAGTTACAGCCTCTGGTGGGGGAAATGCGGTTACTTTTGCGCAACCTTGAAACAGAGAGACGTCATGCTGACGACATGACTACAACCTGGAATCCGGCTGCCCTGCGTGCCCTGCTTAACAAACAGTTGACCGGTGATCAGGTGCTGGTGGTTTCCAACCGTGAGCCGTATATCCATATTAAAACCGAACAAGGGATTGCTGTAAATCGTCCGGCCAGCGGTCTGGTAACAGCGGTTGAGCCGGTTATGCGGGCCTGCTCTGGTACCTGGATAGCCCACGGCAGCGGTTCTGCAGACAGGGAAACCGTAGACCGTAATGACCGTGTAGGTGTGCCGCCGAACAAACCAGAGTATAATCTGCGCCGGATATGGCTGACCGAAGAAGAGGAGCAGGGCTACTACTATGGCTTTGCCAATGAGGGATTCTGGCCGCTCTGCCACAACGCCCATGTACGACCTATCTTTCGCAGCAGTGACTGGCTTCAGTATCAAAAGATCAACCAGCGCTTTGCCGATGCCGTTGTCCGCGAGGCCCGCACGGATGATCCGGTGGTGCTGGTGCAGGACTACCACTTTGCACTGCTGCCAAGCATGATACGACGGCAGTTACCAAAATCAACCATCATCACCTTCTGGCATATTCCCTGGCCAAATCCGGAATCTTTCGGTATTTGCCCCTGGCGGGAGGAACTTTTACAAGGCATGTTGGGTAGTACCATCCTGGGATTTCATACCCCGTTTCACTGCAAAAACTTTTTGGAGACTGTGGATCGCTATCTGGAAACAAGGATTGAGCATGAATCATCAACTATCTTCCATAAAGGTCAACTGACCATGGTTGAAGACTACCCGATTTCTATACAATGGCCACCTGAATGGCAGGGCACTCTGCCTCCTGTTGAGCAGACCCGCACAGAAATCCTGGCTGAACTGAATCTGCCTTCAAGTCACGTAATTGGTGTCGGGGTTGATCGTATGGACTATACAAAAGGGATACTGGAGCGCTTTGCAGCAGTAGAAAGGATGCTTGAAAATCACCCGGAGTTTGTCGGGCGATTCAGCTTTGTGCAAATAGCAGCTCCTAGTCGTTCAACTCTTGAAGAATATCATGCATTTGAACTGCGTGTGCATTCTCTTGCAGCACGTATTAACAAAAGGTTTGACCGCGCGATTATTCTTAAAGCAGAACATCATACATCAGAACAGGTTAACCGATATTACAGGGCAAGCAATGTCTGCATGGTGACAAGCCTGCATGACGGGATGAATCTGGTTGCAAAAGAATTTATAGCAGCCCGCGATGATGAACAGGGGGTACTGGTTTTAAGCCAGTTTACCGGCGCATCCAATGAGCTGCACGTGGCATTGATAGTTAATCCGTATCATGTTGAACAGACAGCAGATGCCCTTTACCGTGGCCTGACAATGCCTGAATACGAACAAAAGGAACGGATGAAGAGTATGCGTTCTCTGGTACAGGACTTTAACGTATACAGGTGGGCAGGCAAGATGTTACTGGACGCCGCAAGGGTAAGACAAAGGGAAAAGCTGTCTGCAAGAATAGGACGTTTGACATGATTGATCTGTTCAGCCCATCCGGTATTTCAGTTCTAAGGGGCTTTATTACCAGTAAAACCCTTTTTGCCTTTGACCTTGACGGCACTCTGGCACCGATAATAGATGAACCTTCAGCGGTACAGATTCCTGAGGAAATCTTTACTGCAATGCAAAAACTTTCAGACATTGCAGTCACTGCTGTAATAACAGGCCGCTCCATTAGCGATGCTGAAAAGCGACTATGCTTCAAACCCCATTATCTGATCGGAAATCACGGCTCTGAAGGATTGCCAGGTGTCAGTAAACAGGTATTTTCATCAACTGTGGAATGCTGGGGAACGCAGCTTGAATCATTACTTGAATCTGAAGACAAGGCTTCACTTTTTTTTGAACAAAAAAACAATTCCCTGTCAATTCATTATCGTAATGCTGTTAATCCGTTAAGGGCACAGAATGCGATCATTGAGCTGATTGATGTTCTTGATCCCAAACCACGCAGGGTTGGCGGGAAATTTGTGGAAAATCTTATACCGGAAGGATTACCGCACAAAGGAGATGCACTGCTTGGAGTTATGGAGGCTGCCGGTTGTAATCAGGCCTTTTTTCTGGGAGATGACGAAACTGATGAGGATGTGTTCAGGCTTCAGGACCCGCGTATTCTGTCCGCTTGCGTGGGGCTGGATCGTAAGACAGCAGCAAAATATTATCTGTCATCTCAATCAAAAACCGTTGATTTGCTAAATTATATCTGGTTATGCTGCATTATTTAACGTCTATTTTCAAAAAGTCAACGAATACAACGCCTTAATTACATGCGATTTCTGGCTAGAGTCCTGTGAACGCAAAAAAATCGCATTTGCCGTCGACAACCCCTTGAAGGATATCGTCGACTCACCTTCATGATGCTGTACCGAGACACAGTAGCAGTCTCAGTCCTTCCAGCACCCTGGCGCGTTCTTTAACAAACAGGTACACTCCAGTCATGAAACCGCAAGAAGAGCCAAAAGGGCACCGGAGTAATTTGTATAAGCTTTAAAACATATACTGCGAAAGGCATCTTAATGCGGTTTATGTAGGGGCAAGGCATGCCTTGCCCCTACATGCCAGACTTTGATCTTTGTTACAGCACTAATGCCTCTACGCGGCGCAACGCGCTGTAACTACATTCCCACGCAGCGCGTGGGAACTAGACCAACCCGACCTACAGTATCATTGAAAAATGAAATTTTATACCGTTTGAAGTATAAAAACACTAATGTTGATTATGTAGGCTAGGTTAGTATGCCGCAACCCGACATGACTAACAGTACACGGTCTCATGGTGCTGCAAATTAAAGCCGGCCACAACTTTATCAGTTTGACCGGCAATAAGAAAAAAGATTTTTTTGATTACAAATTTGTGTACTGCGTATTAACTTGGTCGATTTTAGAAAAAATCGAAATTACTTATTTAATATTCTGCGAATATTTTATCGAATCAATTTTCTTCAACTAATTCTATTACTGACTGTGATGCGGCATCACCTAATCTGTTTCCAATTTTTATAATACGCGTATATCCACCTTGTCTGTCCTTATAACGTGGTGCTATGGTATTAAATAATTTTGTTACCACAGATTTTTCACGAATATATGCAGCAGCTTGACGGTGGGCATGCAAGCTTCCATTTTTTCCAAGAGTAATCATCTTTTCAGCAACAGATCTTATCTCTTTCGCCTTTTCATCAGTAGTAGTAATACGCTCATAATTCAAGAGCGAAGTAACCATATTCCGAAACATTGCTATACGATGACTGGTAGTACGACCAAATCTTCTACCTGATTTATTATGACGCATAATTTCAATTCCTTTCTACCAATGCTACATGAGAAATGTTTATACAGTTTCTATTCTTCTTCTTTTTGTTCCCCACGCAGGCGTTTTATAACTTCAGGATCAGGGAAGGTATCCAACTTCATACCAAAGGTCAGACCCATTTCAGACAGGATATCCTTTATCTCGTTTAAAGACTTGCGTCCGAAATTTTGTGTTTTAAGCATTTCTGCCTCTGATTTTGATACCAGTTCACCAATATGTTTGATGCCAGCATTTTTGAGACAGTTAGCAGATCTTACGGATAGTTCCAGCTCTTCTACAGTACGATATAAATTTTCATTTATTTTGGCGTCATCTTCAATTGCATCTTCAGTTATTACCGGTTCAGACTCTTCATCAAAATTTATGAAAATGGTCATCTGTTCTTTAATTATCTTAGCTGCAAACGCAACCGCATCTTCAGGCTTCACACTGCCATCAGTCCAGACTTCTAAAGCTAGTTTATCATAGTCTGTCATCTGCCCGACACGTGCATTGGAGACGATATAATTGACCTTCATTATTGGTGAAAATATGGAATCAATAGGAATAGTACCTATAGGGGCCTTTTCATCACGGTTACGCTCAGCCGATACAAACCCTTTCCCCATTTTGACAGTCATATCCATTTCAAGCACTGCATCTTTACCGCAAGTAGCAATGTGCAGTTCAGGATTCATAATTTCTACATTATGTGGAACTATAATATCACTAGCCCTGATAACTCCTTCACCTTTATGGATCAATCGAATAGTCGCCTGATCATTGCCATAAAATCTGAGCCTGACACCTTTTAGATTTAGTATTATATCAGTTACGTCTTCAGTTACACCTGGAATTGAAGTGAATTCGTGCTGTACTCCTTTTATTCTAACAGATGTAACTGCGGCCCCTTGTAAGGATGATAACAAAACACGTCTGAGAGAGTTACCAAGTGTTGTACCAAAACCACGTTCAAATGGCTCTGCAACAAATTTAGCATATGTATTTGTAAGTGTTTCTTTTTCGACCTGTAATTGTTTCGGCTTTATCAGATCACGCCAGTTTTTAAACATTCATTCCCTCCCATCAAGGGGTAAAAGATATTCTAAAGCGTAAACCAAAAAAGTTAAAAGCTCTACTTGGAGTAAAGTTCCACAATCAATTGTTCTTGTATAGGTGTAACTATATCTTCACGTACTGGTAAAGATTTTACTGTCCCTTTAAAAGAATCTCGATCCAGCTCTAACCATTGAGGTATTCCCCTACGTACAACAGCATCAAGTGACTCATTGACACTTACGACTGAACGGCTCTTTTCACGCAACTCGATTTGATCGCCGGCTCTGACCTGCATTGATGGAATTGTAGCCTTACGGCCATTCAGAGTAAAATGGCCATGACGAGTTAACTGACGTGATTCTGCTCTTGATGAGGCAAAGCCCAGCCGATAAACTACATTGTCTAATCTTCTTTCTAACAAAGAAAGAAGATTTTCGCCAGTTACGCCTTTCATTCTGTCAGCGCGTACGAAATAACTACGAAATTGTTTCTCCAGCAGACCATAAAGCCTTTTTACCTTCTGCTTCTCGCGCAACTGAATACCAAAGTCTGAAGTTTTAGTTCTGCCTTGGCCATGCTGACCTGGAGGATAGTTACGTCGTTTTAAGGCACATTTATCTGTATAACAACGATCCCCTTTAAGGAAAAGCTCCATATTTTCTCTTCTGCACAAACGACAAGATGGTCCAGTATACCTAGCCAAGGTTACCTCCTGTGATGATTATATATTTATATAATAAATTTGACTTAAAGTTAAACTCTTCTACGCTTCGGTGGACGACAACCATTATGCGGTATAGGTGTAATGTCACGTATAAAACTTACGTTTAATCCTGTTGCCTGCAGGGCACGTAAAGCAGATTCTCTACCAGAACCGGGACCTTTTACAAGAACTTCAACATTCCTTAAACCATGCTCCTGTGCTTTACGAACACAGTCTTCTGCTGCTACCTGAGCTGCGAAAGGAGTACTTTTACGTGATCCCTTGAAACCTTTTGCACCAGCAGTTGACCAAGCCAAGACATTACCTACTGGGTCAGTGATTGTGATTATTGTATTATTAAATGTAGCCTGGATATGAGCTACGCCATTAGTTATGTTCTTTTTTTCCTTCTTTTTTCTGACGACCTTTTTCGGGGCTGCCATACTACCTCCAGAAACGTTCTATGATTTAGATTTATTTCTTCTTACCAGCCACTGTTCTGGCAGGCCCTTTTCGAGTACGAGCATTTGTCTTAGTGCGTTGACCACGGCAGGGCAAACCTTTACGATGACGTAAACCACGGTAACATCCAAGATCCATCAAGCGCTTGATATTCATTGAAACTTCTCGACGCAGATCACCTTCAACCTTGATATTTTTGTCGATTTCTTCACGAAGTTTCCCGACTTCAGCTTCAGTGAGCTTATCTGTTCTTGTACTTGGATCAATATTGGTAGAAGCTAAAATTGTTTGTGCAGTTGAGCGACCTATACCATATATATAAGTCAAAGCAATTTCTATACGCTTGTTTTTTGGTAAATCAATACCTGAGATACGTGCCACCGTTCATCCTCCCCTTGTTGTTAGCCCTGACGTTGAGAATGTTTGGGTGTGTCACATATTACTCGAACAACACCCTTACGTTTTATAATCTTACATTTATCACAAATTTTTTTTACGGATGCTCTGACTTTCATTGTTAACCTTTCTTTATAAGCTACTATAAATGTGTCAATATTTCAGGTCCATTATCAGTTATAGCGATTGTGTGCTCGAAATGAGCTGAAAGACTTCCATCGTAAGTAACAGCAGTCCAACCATCATCTAGTACTTTTACAGAATGACTGCCAAAATTGACCATAGGTTCTATAGCCAGTACCATTCCTGTTTTAAGCTGAACACCACGGCCAGCTTTTCCGTAATTAGGAACTTGTGGTTCTTCGTGAAGGTTCTTGCCAATTCCGTGACCGACAAAATCACGAACTACTGAAAATCCTGCGGATTCAACACGATTCTGAACCGCACTCGAAATATCAAACAATCTTCCACCAGTTACAGCCTTTGTTATACCGTCATACAAAGACATTTCAGTAACTTCAATTAATTTTTCTGCGCTGTTATTGACATTGCCTACCGGGACAGTTATTGCTGCATCACCATAAAAATCATCGTACAGAACGCCAAAATCTAGACTTAATATATCGCCATTTTTTAATGGTTTATTATTAGGCATACCATGAATTACACGATCGTTTGGTGAACAACAGAGTGCAAATGGAAACCCGCCATATCCCTTAAATGCTGGTTTAGCTCTATTTTTTTTAGTCTCTTTCAGAGCAATCTCTTCTAGCTCTATAGTGGTAATACCAGGAGCAACCTTATTCTTTAATATAGACAGAATTTTAGCTACTATATGACAGGATACTCTAATCTTTTCGATTTCTTTAGGAGACTTAAGAATTATCAACTTCTATTTACCAAAATTGTATTAATTCTTTGTTGTATATCTGAAATAGTGCCATGTCCTGAAACAACATTCAGAATTTTGTTAATTCTGTAGTATTCAACCAACGGTTCTGTCTGTTCTTTATAAACTTTCAGCCGGTTTATTACCGTCTCCTCAGTATCATCATCACGTTGTACGAGAGGAGTATTGCATACATTGCACAATCCTTCATTAACAGGAGATTCATAAAGTATATGATATCCTTTACCACAGGCAGGGCAGGTTCTACGGCCTGAAAGCCTTTTTACAATGACATCATCACTGACATCTAAAGCCAAAACATAATCAAGCTTCTGATCTAGTTTATCCAATATGGTGCTAAGAGCATCAGCCTGAGCTATAGTACGTGGAAAACCATCTAGTATAAAGCCATTAGTACAGTCATTTTGCTTAAGACGCTCTTCCACTATACCTAGCACTATGTCATCAGAAACCAGTTCTCCACGCTCCATCATACTCTTAGCCTTGAGACCAAAATCAGTGCCATTCTTAATTGCTGATCTTAACATGTCACCAGTAGAAATATGCGGCATCTGGAAATTTTTAGAAATAAACTCTGCCTGAGTACCTTTACCTGCTCCAGGAGGTCCAAATAAAATCAGATTCATATTATCTTCTCCCCCTAATTTTTACACCTTTAAGGAAACCCTCATAATTGCGAGTTATTAAGTGAGACTCAATTTGTGATACAGTATCCATACCTACACCAACCGCGATCAGCAATGATGTACCGCCAAAATAAAAAGGAAGATTAAACTTGAACCCGGAAACTAATATAGATGGGAGTATACATACCAGTGATATGTATATAGCACCTGCAAAAGTTAGTTTTGTAAGTATGCTATCCATATACTCAGACGTCTCTTTACCTGGTCTAATTCCAGGGATGTAACCACCATGTTTTTTGATATTTTCAGCTACATCTGCCGGATTAAAGGTCACAGCCGTATAGAAATAACAAAAGAAAACTATAAACGCAACATAAAACACATTATAAAGCCAGTTGCCCGGTGATAGCATTTTAGCAAATGACTGTACAGCCGGGACATTGATAAAATTTGCTACAGTTGCCGGGAACATTATTATAGAAGATGCAAAAATAGGTGGTATGACACCTGCCATATTTACTTTTAAAGGCAAATGTGAGGTCTGTGGACTTATAGTTTTAAGACCAGAAACTCTTTTAGCATAATGTATCGGGAGTCTGCGTTGTCCACGCTCAACAAAAACTATCGCGGCAATAACAGCTACCATTAGTATCAAAACGAATAAAATAGAAAACAGTGATAAGTTTCCACTATTAATCAGCTTGAACGTATTTCCTACAGCAGAAGGTATTGAAACAACGATACCGGCAAAAATTATAAGTGAAATGCCGTTACCAATACCACGCTCAGTCATCTGCTCGCCCAGCCACATAATAAATGCTGTACCAGCAGTTAATGTTATTATCGTAATCAGTCGAAAAGACCATCCAGGAGTAGGAACTACCAGTTCGCCAGCAGGTCCACGCATACTTTCCAAACCAATTGCAATTCCGGCTCCTTGTACAATGCTTAATATGATTGTCCCATAACGTGTGTATTGCGTGATCTTTTTACGACCTGCTTCACCTTCTTTTGAAAGCTTCTCTATTGCAGGTACAACGACAGTCAATAATTGGAATATAATCGAGGAAGAAATATAAGGCATTATACCTAAGGCAAATACTGACATTCTTTCCAGCGCGCCGCCAGAAAACATATCAAAGAGGCCTAGCAGCGTTCCTTGTGCTTGCTTAAAAAAATGTGACAATGCTATAGTATCTATTCCCGGGGTAGGAATATGACAACCTACACGGTACACAGCCAGCATCCCTAACGTATAAATTATTCTTTTTTTTAGTTCAGGTATTAGAAATATATTTTTAAAAGCTTCTATCACTCTTCAGTAACCTCGATGGTTCCACCCGCAGATTGTATTTTTTCAGCAGCCATTTTACTGAACTTATCAGCCTTGATAAAAAGCGTTTTAGTAATTTCACCATTTGCTAAAACTTTTACCGGAAGATTTGACTTTTTTAAAATACCTTTAACATCCATCAATTCACGATCTACTGTGCTGTTGTCATCGAATATATTGAACTGGTTAAGGTTGACTAATACGTACTCGTTTCTTGAAATAGGACGAAAGCCACGCTTGGGCAACCTGCGTTGCAAAGGCATTTGACCACCTTCAAAGCCAGGTTTTACGCTACCACCTGATCTTGCCTTTTGTCCTTTATGTCCTTTAGTAGCTGTCTTACCGTGACCAGACCCGGTACCACGACCAATACGTTTTCTATTTTTTGTTGAGCCTAGCGCTGGTTGTAAACTATTTAGTTCCATAATGGGTGTCCATCCTTTAAGTTACCTTAAGCATATGCTTTATTTTATTTACCATGCCACGTGTTTCTGGGGTATCTTCTCTTACAACTGTTTGATTCAGACGACGTAAACCAAGTCCACGAACTACACCGCGATGTTTATCAGGTCTGCCTATCAGGCTTTTAGTAAGTGTTATATTTAAAGTATTGCTCATTTTGAATCATCCTTATCAATTATAAATAATCTACTCCGCAAGACCACGCCGTGAAATCAATTCGTCGGGGGTCTTTAACATACGCAGGCCTTCAAATGTAGCTTTTACAACATTATGCGGGTTATTAGTGCCTAAACATTTTGAAAGAATATTGCTGATGCCAGCAGCTTCAAAGATAGCTCTAGATGCACCACCTGCAATAACACCTGTACCAGCAGAAGCAGGTTTCATCAAAATACGCCCAGCTCCAAAATGTCCAACCATCTCATATGGAATAGTCTGATTTTCGTTTACTGGTACTTTAATAATATTTTTCTTTGCTTGTTCTACACCTTTACGGATAGCCTCTGGAACTTCATTTGCCTTACCAAGTCCATACCCTACATGACCATTTGAATCACCAACTACAACCAGTGCAGAAAAACTGAACCGCCTACCACCCTTGACAACCTTCGCAACACGACTGATGTGTACTACTTTGTCTGTAAGATTCAAATCGCTCGCATTAATTCTGCTCACTACCAACCTCCCTGGGAGAGTAAAACTTAAAAGTCAAGACCGGCTTCACGTGCCGCGTCTGCAAGAGCCTGTATACGTCCATGATAAAGAAAGCCATTTCGATCAAAAACGACTGATTTTATATTCTTTTCTAGTGCAGCTTTGGCAAGTGCCGTACCGACAGCAGCAGCAGATGTTTTATTACCAGTATAAACAGTATCAACCGTCAGCTTGTTACATGTAGATACAGCTGCCAATGTTGTACCAGTAACGTCATCAATGAGTTGAGCATAGATATGTTTCGAGCTCCTGAAAACATTAAGTCGTGGCCTGTCTGCACTGCCTCTTACTTTTTTACGCACCCTAACTTGACGCTTCAGGCGAGTTATCGTTTTTTGTGATGTCTTACTCACTTTTTACTCCTTACTATGTTAAAAACTATTTTTTACCTGTTTTACCAGCTTTACGGAGTATTGTTTCATTTGCGTACTTAATACCCTTACCCTTATAAGGTTCTGGTCCTCTGAAAGATCTTATTTTAGCAGCACTCTGCCCAACAAGTTCTTTGTCAATTCCTTTAACTGTAAGTTTTGTCATTTTCTCTACATCAACTGAAATTCCAGACGGCAAGGGATATACTACCGGGTGCGAGTAACCAAGACTTAAAACAAGGTCACTACCTTTCACCTCTGCACGATAACCTACACCGTTAATCTCCAGATCAGTCTGATAACCATTGGTAACACCGACTATCATGTTATTTAATAATGTTCTGGTCAATCCATGTGCAGATCTGGATTTGATTGTATTATCTACACGATTGACAACGATACGATTACTCTCAATATCCAGTGATACATCAGATGTTATTTTACGTGACAATTCACCTTTTGGACCTTTTACAGTAATAAGCAGATCATTACAGGTGACATCTACATTTGATGGCACTATAATCGGTAATTTTCCGATTCGAGACATTTTAAAGGCTCCTTTATATGCAATAACAAAACAGGTTTACCAGACAGTGCACAAAAGTTCTCCGCCAATACCAGCGTTACGTGCGGAAGCATCTGTCATAATACCTTTAGATGTTGTCAGAATTGAGATTCCCAAGCCATTCTTTACGGTAGGAATTGACTTAGAGTCTATATACTTACGACTTCCAGGCTTGCTTATACGCACTATCTCATTAATTACCGATTCTTTTTCGTCAATATACTTGAGATATATCCGTAGATTGCCCTGACGGTTGTCCGCAATCACCTTATAATTTTTTATAAAACCTTCTTGCTTTAACACTTGAGCAATATTTACCTTCAGGTTTGAAGAAGGTATATCTACTTTTTGCAGCTTAACCATATTCGCATTACGTATGCGAGTTAGCATATCAGCGATGGGATCAGTCATTGACATCGAAACGTGCTCCTCTATTTATTTAAGCGTTACCAGCTTGACTTTATAACACCTGGTATCTGTCCGGCAGATGCATACTTACGTAAACAAATCCGGCACATCTGAAACTTGCGATAAAATGCTTTAGGACGTCCACAAACAGGACAACGATTATGCTGACGTACCTTAAATTTAGGCGCGCGCTTCGACTTGTTTATCATTGAAACCTTAGCCACGAAATCCTCCCACTAGTTCCTGAATGGCATCCCCATGTATTTTAAAAGGGCTTTACCTTCTTCATCATTCTTAGCTGTTGTAACTATTGACACATTTAAACCTTTAATCTTATCAATCTCATCATAGTTGATTTCTGGAAAAATCAGTTGCTCTTTTATACCTAAAGTATAGTTTCCCTGCCCGTCGAAAGCTTTTCCAGAAACACCTTTAAAATCCCTTACCCGGGCAAGGGAAATATTTAAGAGACGATCCAGAAACTCATACATACGATCTTTACGTAATGTAACCATACATCCAATAGGCATACCTTCACGTAATTTAAAACTTGCTATCGATTTTTTAGCCTTTGTTATTACTGCCTTCTGACCAGTTATTTTACTTAGTTCATTAGAGGCAGAATCTAATATCTTGATATTCTGTATTGCTTCACCTAACCCCATATTAACAACAATTTTTACTATTTTAGGGATTTCCATAACATTTTTATAATTAAACTCATTACGAAGTTTATTGACAACATCCGTATGATAAAGCTCTTTCAATCTCGCCATATCAGATAATCCTCTCAATTGAATACTATATTGAACCTTCGCATTTAGCACAAATTCGCTGTTTTTCGCCCTTCTCCAGTATCTTTGTCTTTGTGCGTACCGGCTTAGAGCATTTTTCACAAAAAAGCAGAACATTAGATGAATTAATTGCCGATTCTTTTTCTGTAATTCCACCTAGCTCATTTCCACGTGCCCTTGCATGGCGTTTAACCATATTAATACCTTCAACAATGACTGAATTCTTTTTGGGAAGAACTTGAAGTATCTTACCAGTCTTGTTTTTTTCTTTGCCACAGATGACCATTATAGTGTCACCTTTAGCTACATGAAATTTCTTTGTTTGCATCCTAATTCTCCAGTTTACGTTAAAGGACTTCTGGTGCCAGTGAAATTATTTTCATAAACTTTTTCGCGCGTAATTCTCTAGCTACTGGTCCAAAAATACGAGTTCCTACAGGTTCTTTTGCATTGTTTATAACGACACCAGAATTGTTATCAAATCTTATGTAAGAGCCGTCTGGACGTCCTAATTCTTTTGCTGTCCGAACTATAACGGCTTTAACTACATCACCTTTTTTTACTTTTGAATTAGGCAACGCTTCACGTACTGAACAAACTACAATGTCACCTACGCCTGCATATTTACGTTTTGACCCGCCAAGAACTTTAATGCAAAACAATTTTTTTGCACCTGAGTTATCAGCAACATCTAATATGGTCTGCATCTGAATCATGCTCTTATCCTCTCAGGGTAGACTCTAGTCTGCTGTCTCGATTATCTGACGTAGCGCCCATCGTTTATCTTTACTAAGTGGTCTGCATTCTACAATCTGAACTTTATCTCCGGTCTTGCAGCTATTCATTTCATCGTGAACTTTATATTTATCACTACGTTTTATATACTTGCTGTATTGCGAGTGTTTTACAAGCCGATCAACTTTGACGACTACGGTCTTTTGCATTTTATCACTAATAACAACTCCGGTTTGTGTCCGTCTGTGTCCAATCTCACCCATGACAGTTTTAACCCCTGCTTTCTGTAAGAATGGTATTTATTCGAGCTATATCTTTACGTATTGTATAAAGTTTACCCGTATTCTCCAATCTGCCTGTGTTCAGTTGAAACTTCAGATTAAAATGCTCCTGTACCATATCAGAATATTTTTGCTTCAGATCGTCTTCTGACATTTTTCTCAATTCACTAGCCTTCATTTTCTGCACCTCTGGTTATAAACTTAGTGGATATCGGGAGTTTATGAGCAGCTAATCTGAATGCCTCACGTGCTATTTCTTCAGTAACCCCTTCCATCTCATATAGCACTGTTCCTGGCTTAACAACACAAACCCAAGAGTCTGGAGAGCCCTTACCTTTACCCATACGTGTTTCAGCAGGCTTTGAAGTTAGTGGTTTGTCGGGAAAAATGCGTATCCATATTTTACCACCACGTTTAATGAAACGGGTCATCGCGATACGAGCTGCTTCAATCTGACGTGAATCTATCCAACCACATTCAAGGGCCTGTAAAGCAAATTCGCCATATGATATATCAACGCATCTGCAGGCAGCACCTGTCATGCGACCCTTCATCTGTTTTCTATGCTTAACCCTTTTCGGCATTAACATTTGTCATACTCCTGAAGCTTATTGTCCTGGTAAAACTTCACCTTTAAAGATTAATACTTTTACACCTATAATACCGTACGTAGTCTTAGCCTCAGCAAAACCATAATCAATATCTGCCCTTAAGGTGTGCAAAGGAACTCTACCTTCTCTGTACCATTCAGTTCTCGACATTTCAGCCCCGCCCAGACGACCGGAACATGTAATCCGAATTCCCTTCGCACCAAATTTAAGGGAAGATGTAACGCTCTTTTTCATGGCACGTCTGAATGCTATCCTGCGTTCAAGCTGTAGTGCTACATTCTCAGCTACAAGTTGTGCATCAAGCTCTGGCTTACGGACTTCATTAATATTTATGAAGATCTCTTTGGAAGTAATTGATGCCAGATCTTTTTTCAACAGCTCAACTTCAGCACCTTTTTTACCAATAATAAGACCTGGTCTGGCAGCATGTATATTAATCTTAGTCTTATTAGCAGCACGCTCTATCTCAATCTTCGAGATTCCCGAATTATAAAGACGCTTTTTAAGATATTTACGTATTTTCAGGTCTTCATGCAGATTTTTAGCATAATCTGCTTCAGCATACCACTTAGAATCCCAAGTTTTTATAACGCCAAGTCTAAAACCAATCGGATTAACTTTTTGTCCCAAGACAACACCCCCAAACCTATCTTGTTTTCGTATCAGACAGCACAACAGAAATGTGGCTTGTCGGCTTACGTATTTTACTAGCACGCCCCATAGCTCTAGGAACGAATCGCTTAAGAACTGCACCACCATCAACATATATAGACTTTACGAACAATTTATCTATATTATTTACACCTTTTTGCTCGGCGTTTGAAATTGCAGATCTCAATAGTTTATGAATTATATGTGCTGAAGGATTGGGTAAGAAAGTCAGTATATTCAAAGCTTCCTGAATAACTTTACCTCGAATCAAATCGGCAACCGTACGTGTCTTACGCGGTGACATTCGAATTAATGTCAATTTGGCACTTGATTCCATCCAGATAACTCCTTTGTTACTTCTTGACCTTACTTTTTTTATCAGCAGCATGACCATGAAATGTTCTTGTAGGAGAAAACTCACCTAACTTATGACCAACCATATTCTCTGTAACGAAAACGGGTATAAACTTTTTGCCATTATGAACTGCAAATGAGATACCGATGAACTCTGGTGTAATAGTCGAACGCCTCGACCATGTCTTCACAATTTTTTTTGAGTTAGGTCCTTCTGCGACAACTTTTTTAATCAAGTGTTCATCCACGAACGGACCTTTTTTTATAGAGCGTGCCATGTTATAACTAGCCTCTCAAACTGAATTATTTGTTTCTCTTCTTTATAATGAAGCTGTCAGATGTCTTGTTTGAACGGGTTTTGTATCCTTTAGTTGGTATACCCCATGGTGTTACCGGGTGCCTACCGCCAGAAGTTCTTCCTTCACCACCGCCGTGAGGGTGATCTACAGGGTTCATGGCTACACCTCTCACCTTCGGTCGCTTACCTAGCCAGCGAGATCTGCCAGCTTTGCCAAGATTTACATTCTCGTGATCAATGTTGCCTACCTGACCGATTGTTGCGTAACAGTCCTGAAGGATTAATCTGACTTCGCCAGATGGTAGTTTAACCTGCGAATATTTACCTTCTTTAGACATTAGTTGCGCGAATACACCAGCACTTCTGACTAGTTGCGCTCCCTTACCTATTTTAAGCTCGATATTGTGAATAATAGTTCCCAGTGGTATTGATCTGAGCGGTAAACTGTTGCCAGGCTTTATATCGGCGTCTGGACCGCTTATTACTGTATCACCGACTTTTAAATCCAGAGGGGCGAGTATATATCTCTTCTCGCCGTCTACATAATTCAGCAGTGCTATTCTAGCACTCCTACACGGATCATATTCTATAGTTGCAACTTTAGCCGGAATACCACGTTTATCTCTACGAAAATCAATTATACGAAGCTTCTGTTTATGTCCCCCACCCTGATGACGAGCAGTAACTCTACCGAAATGATTCCGTCCACCAGTTTTTTTTATCTTCACTAATAGAGACTTCTCAGGAGTTGTACATGTGATCTCTTCAAACGTTGAACACGTTTGATGTCTTCTTCCAGCAGATGTTGCTTTATAACTCTTTATTGCCATACCTGAACCCCGATTCAGTAATGTTTATTCGTTTATATTTCGAAAAAATCTATATTCTGGCCCTTCTCCAAGGTAATATAGGCTTTTTTCCAGTTTTGACGTTTACCAGATGTTCGTCCAAAACGTTTCACCTTACCACTGACATTGACCGTTCGTACTGATATAACATTGGTTTTAAATAAGGTCTCGACAGCCTTTTTAATCTCTATCTTATTTGAACCTCTATCTACAACAAGGGTTATACTGCTGACATCATCTGTCTTTAAAGAAGTTTTCTCTGTTACCAGAGGTTTTTTGATAATAGAATATATATCCATTATTGCAGTGCTCCTTCCACAAGTTGCACAGCTTCTTTAGTCATCACTATGTGCTTGTACTTTAGAACATCATACACGTTAAGTCCGTCAGCTTTAAGCAGCTTGACATATGGTACATTACGTGAGGAAAGATACAAATTTTTTGTAGGTTCACTCGTTATAATCAGAGTCCTGTCTAGGTCAAAGGTCTTCATAAAACTGGAAAACTCTTTAGTGGAAATTTTAGGAAACGATATTTGATCTAGTACAGTTATCCTGTCTTGTTTCAATGTAAATGATAATAAAGAACATAATGCAGCTTTACGTGCTTTTTTATTTATTGAAAGATTATAGACCTTAGGCTGAGGCCCGAAAACTGTACCACCACCTGGGTATTGCGGAGCACGTGAGCAACCTTGACGGGCATTACCGGTTCCTTTTTGCTTGAACGGCTTTTTACCACCGCCAGAAACTTCAGCACGTGTTTTTGTTTTAACAGTACCTGCTCTTCGATTCGCCAATTGGACTTTCAATGCCTGATGAATCAGGGACTCTTTAACTTCAACATCGAAAATCTGTTCGTTTAGTGTTACTTCACCTACTTTTTCACGGTTCATGTTGTACATATTTATTGTAGTCATTCTTTACGACTCCATCTTGTTACTTGGTGGCTTTAACACTATCTTTTATTAAAAGTATATTATTTTTCGATCCAGGTACTGCACCCTTAATCATCATAAGGTTCTGATCTGTATCTACTCTTACTACCTGAAGTCGCTGCACTGTAACTTTATGGTTACCCATTTGCCCAGGCATCTTCTTGTTTTTAAAAACTCTTGATGGCGTAGCTGAGCATCCTATAGAACCAGGTGCTCTGTGAAATCTCGAACCATGTGAGGCTCTTCCACCTTTAAAATTATGACGCTTGATTACACCTTGAAAGCCTTTACCAATACTGGTACCTGCTACATCTATCAGATCACCTGGTGCAAATTGCTGAACAGTTAATTCATCACCTATTACCAAATCGTCTGTACCTTCAAGTTTCATTTCACGTATATAGCGAAAAACGCCTTTACCTGCTTTTGTACAATGGCCTCTTTTTGCAGAATTGACTTTTGAAGCGTTTAATAACTCAAAGCCGACTTGCAATGCTGAATAGCCATCTGATGCAACTGTTTTCTTCTGAAGTAAGATACACGGACCGGCTTGTACTACGGTAACAGGTACGCATGTGCCGTCTTCTAAAAAAATTTGAGTCATACCAAGCTTTTTAGCGATAATACCTTTATTCATAAAGACTTCCTATCTAGCTATAATCTCTACAACTTTATTTCGACATCAACACCAGCAGACAAATCGAGTTTCATAAGTGCATCTACAGTTTGTTGCGTTGGATCTAGAATATCTATAAGTCTTTTATGCGTTCTAATCTCAAATTGATCTCTCGATTTTTTATCAACATGAGGTCCACGCAGAACACAATACTTATTTATTATCGTCGGTAAAGGAATGGGGCCTGCCACCCTTGCTCCGGTTCGCTTGGCAGTATCAACTATTTCTGTAACAGACACATCAAGCAGCTTATGATCATATGCTTTAAGGCGGATTCTAATTTTTTGGCTCTGCATCGAGATTCCTCACTTTGTACTTACTCAATAATAGCACTGACAACACCAGCGCCTACTGTACGGCCACCCTCACGTATCGCAAACCTCAGACCTTCGTCCATTGCTATTGGTGTTATCAGGTTAACTGTCATCGCTACGTTGTCGCCTGGCATTACCATCTCGGTGCCTGATGGAAGTTCTGCTACACCGGTTACATCTGTCGTTCTAAAATAAAACTGAGGACGGTAACCATTGAAAAATGGTGTGTGACGGCCACCCTCTTCTTTGGTGAGTACGTATGCCTCTGCCTTGAATTTTGTGTGAGGGGTTATGCTGCCGGGCTTCGCTAATACTTGACCACGCTCTACATCTTCACGCTTGATTCCGCGTAACAAGGCTCCTATGTTGTCTCCAGCCTGTCCTTGATCAAGAAGCTTTCTGAACATTTCTACGCCTGTTACGGTTGTCTTGGTTGTGTTTCTTATCCCTACTATTTCTACTTCTTCGCCTACCTTGATTATTCCGCGCTCTACTCTGCCTGTTGCTACTGTTCCTCGTCCTGATATCGAAAATACGTCTTCTACTGGCATCAGGAATGGACGGTCTATGGCTCGCTCCGGATCAGGGATGTAAGAGTCTACTGCGTCCATTAGTGCGTTTACAGAGTCTTCTCCAAGTTCGTCTTTATCGCCGTTTAAGGCTTTGAGTGCTGAACCTTTGATTATAGGGATGTCATCGCCAGGGAAGTCATAGCTGGAAAGTAGTTCACGTATCTCAAGCTCTACTAGCTCCAGAAGTTCTTCGTCGTCTACCATGTCAGCCTTGTTAAGGTATACTACCATGTACGGTACACCTACCTGACGCGCAAGCAGTATGTGCTCTCGTGTCTGCGGCATAGGACCGTCTGCGGCTGATACTACAAGTATCGCTCCGTCCATCTGGGCAGCGCCGGTTATCATGTTCTTGACATAGTCTGCGTGACCTGGACAGTCAACATGAGCATAATGACGCTTGTCGGTCTCATATTCTACGTGGGCTGTTGCTATGGTGATTCCACGCTCACGCTCTTCAGGTGCATTGTCTATCTGGTCAAATGCCTTGAATTCTGCCTGACCCTTGCCTGCAAGTACTTTAGTTATGGCGGCTGTCAGGGTTGTCTTGCCATGATCTACGTGACCAATTGTGCCGATGTTTACGTGAGTCTTGTTACGCTCAAATTTAGCCTTGCCCATTGACTGATTCCTCCTATTCTAAAATCAGCGGGTATCACCCTTTTACTTTTGCGATAATTTCATCAGATACCGATTTTGGTACCGGCTCGTAGTGATCAAAGGTCATTGTATATGTTGCACGGCCTTGTGTTGCCGACCTCAAATCAGTTGAATAACCGAACATATTAGCTAGTGGAACCATTGAACTAACGACTTGAGCACCTGCTCGCGAATCCATTCCCATTATCCGACCGCGTCTTGAATTTAAATCGCCTATTACTTCTCCCATGTACTCTTCAGGAACAACTACTTCGACTGACATGATCGGCTCAAGTAGTATTGGTCCAGCTTTTTGACAGCCCTCTTTAAAGCCCATGGAACCAGCTATTTTGAATGCCATTTCGGATGAATCTACTTCATGATAAGAACCATCAATCAGTGTAACTTTAACATCTACAACAGGAAAGCCAGCCAAAACACCTGTGTCTGTTGCTTCCTGTATACCTTTATCAACTGCTGGTATATATTCTCTCGGAACAACACCACCCTTAATAGCATCAACAAATTCATAGCCTTTACCAGGCTCTGACTGTGGTTCAACTTCAAGCCAGACATGCCCATACTGACCACGTCCACCTGATTGCCTTACGAATTTACCTTCGACTTTAACTTTTTTGGTTATAGTTTCTCTGTATGCTACCTGTGGCTTGCCAACATTAGCTTCCACTTTAAATTCTCGCATCATCCTGTCAACTATGATCTCAAGATGAAGCTCTCCCATACCTGAAATTATCGTCTGGCCAGTCTCTTCGTCTGTCTTTACTCTGAAAGAAGGATCCTCACTAGCAAGTTTTTGTAGTGACAAGCCCAGTTTTTCCTGATCTGATTTGGTTTTAGGTTCTATTGCTATTGATATTACAGGCTCGGGAAATTCAATTGACTCAAGTATTACAGCATGCTCTTCATCGCAGAGTGTATCACCGGTAGTTGTATATTTAAGCCCGACTGCTGCCGCTATATCACCAGCGTAAACTTCTTTTATTTCTTCACGTTTATTGGCATGCATCTTAAGCAATCTGCCAATCCGTTCTCTTTTGCCTTTAGTTGCATTATAAACATATGAGCCAGATTGCAATACGCCTGAATAAACTCTGATGAATGTTAATTGACCAACAAACGGGTCAGTCATAATCTTAAAGCCCAATGCAGCAAAAGGTTCTTTATCCTCTGCCTTACGCTCAACCTCGTTCGATGATTCATCCAAGCCTTTGATAGCAGGTATGTCAAGGGGGGAAGGCATGTATGCAACTACTGCATCAAGAAGATTCTGGATACCTTTATTTTTGAATGCAGAGCCACATACTACAGGTATAATCTTTATTGAAATAGTGCATGTACGGATCGCCTGAATTACTTCAGTTTCTGTCAGAGCTTCACCTGATAGGTATTTTTCCATCAAGACATCGTCATGGCTGGAAATCTCTTCTATCAGTTTTTCGCGCCACTCTTCAGCCTCTTCTAAAAGTTCTGCGGGGATATCTTCATCATGATACTTTGCCCCCAACCCTTCGTCTTCCCAGATTGTTGCCTTCATCCTTACAAGGTCGATGATTCCCTTGTAATTTTCTTCTTTACCTATAGGAATCTGTATCGGTACAGGATTGGCTTTCAGGCGATCTTTAATCATCTGAATCCCGCGAAAAAAGTCAGCTCCTACACGATCCATTTTATTGATAAAAGCGATTCTTGGTACACCGTATTTATCGGCTTGGCGCCAAACAGTTTCTGACTGTGGCTCGACACCACCAACTGAGCAAAAAACTGCAACCGCACCATCCAGAACCCTTAATGATCTTTCAACCTCAATTGTAAAATCAACATGACCTGGCGTGTCTATTATATTAATACGGTGATCATTCCACGAACATGTAGTGGCAGCAGAAGTTATAGTTATACCTCTCTCCTGCTCTTGTTCCATCCAGTCCATTGTTGCAGTACCTTCGTGGACTTCACCTATTTTATGAGAAACTCCGGTGTAATAAAGAATACGCTCAGTAGTAGTAGTCTTTCCAGCATCAATATGAGCCATTATCCCTATATTACGATATTTATCAAGCGGTGACAAACGTGGCACTTACTATTCCCCCGAGTCTTAATCTACATCTACCAGCGATAATGAGCAAAAGCCCTGTTTGCTTCAGCCATCTTATGAGTATCTTCACGCTTTTTAACTGCAGCGCCTCTGTTGTTAAAGGCATCTAGCATCTCAGCAGCCATTTTTTCTGTCATGGTTTTCTCTGATCTAGCTGCCGAGTACTTGATTAGCCATCTCATAGCCAAGGACAAACGCCTGTCCGGCCGTACTTCAATAGGTACTTGATAGGTTGAGCCACCTACACGTCTTGATTTCACTTCTAGTGTAGGTTTAATGTTGTCGAGACATTTTTTTAACGCCTTAACTGCTTCTTCACCAGATTTAGTCTCTACTATATCAAGCGCTTTATACAGTATTGATTCGGCAACACTCTTTTTTCCGCCCACCATCAGGATATTTATTAGTTTAGCGACTGTTTTATCGCTGTATTTAGGATCTGGCAAAATGATACGTTTCGGCACTTCACGTCTTCTAGGCATAACTTACCTCTCTAAAATTCTTGAACAACAAGTAATTATTTCGGACGTTTGGCACCGTACTTGGATCTCGCTTGCTGACGTCCCTTGACACCAACTGAATCTAGCGTACCTCTGACTATATGATACCTAACGCCTGGCAGGTCTTTAACCCTGCCACCCCGTATTAAAACTACAGAATGCTCCTGAAGATTATGACCGACACCAGGAATGTAAGAAGTCACCTCTATTCCATTAGTCAGCCGTACACGAGCAACCTTACGTAGCGCAGAGTTGGGTTTTTTAGGTGTAGTTGTATATACGCGAGTACACACACCTCTTTTTTGAGGACAACTCTTAAGTGCGGGGGCGGTTGATTTATCTCTTTTCTTTTCTCTACCCTGACGTATCAACTGATTGATAGTTGGCATATATGTACTTTTCTCCCGGCATTAAATGCATTCCGCTTTAAAGCGCTTCAATTCATTATAATAAATGAATAAAATTGATTGATATGTATTCTATACAACAACAAAATCTATAATTCAGATATTCTTAGTATTGAGCCTTATTCAAGATGCATTAATATTGGTGGGGGATGGAATAGTTGAAGGGCCGGAATTTTACCGGCATCTCCATCCGCGTTTGCAGTATTAACAACTGCTATACATCTAGCTCTTAATTTGAGAGGTTGAAATTACTAAAACTAAAACTTGCTGTCAACCTTTTTTTTTATAACAACCAAAAAAGTGTGGAGAGAGATTAGTCGCGCCCCCTCCACAGGATTGTTCCACTACTCTACTTTTAAATAGCCGCCTGCTTTGTATCTGCTTTTTCTTCTAAAACATCAGCATACGCTGTAGGCTGCTTACTAACTAAAGTCTGATTATATTCATCTTGGTGAAGTCTGAGGTGTCTGTAGCGTGCTATTCCTGTTCCAGCAGGAATCAAACGTCCCATAATTACATTTTCTTTTAAACCTCTTAAACCGTCTATTTTCCCTTCAATAGCTGCTTGTGTCAAAACTTTGGTTGTTTCCTGGAATGAAGCAGCCGAAATAAATGATTCTGTAGATAACGATGCCTTTGTAATACCAAGCAGCAGAGGTTCTGCTGTTGCAGGACGTTTTCCTTCCGACAAGGCTTTATTGTTTTCCTCTTCAAACAACCAGCGTTCAACCTGATCATCAATCAACAAATTAGTATCACCAACATCCTTAATTCTTACTCTGCGGAGCATTTGTCTTACAATTACTTCAATATGCT
The DNA here is from genome assembly GCA_020721175.1 of Trichlorobacter lovleyi. Classification (GTDB taxonomy): domain Bacteria; phylum Desulfobacterota; class Desulfuromonadia; order Geobacterales; family Pseudopelobacteraceae; genus Trichlorobacter; species Trichlorobacter lovleyi_A. The sequence goes on from DYNH01000002.1 coordinate 29,185, forward strand.
TGTCATTAATCTTAACACCCTGAAGTCGATAGACTTCCTGCACTTCGTCAACAAGGTATTTAGCTAACTCCTTAACTCCAAGTACTCTCAGAATGTCATGAGGATTAGACGAACCATCCATTAATGGTTCTCCAGCCCTTACATAATCACCTTCGTGTACACTAATATGTTTCCCTTTGGGAATAAGGTATTCTTTAGGTTCACCAAGATCTGGTGTTACAATAACTTTACGCTTGCCTTTTGAGTCCTTTCCGAAGTTTACTTTTCCGTCTATTTCCGTAATTACGGCGAAGTCCTTCGGTTTACGCGCCTCGAACAGTTCTGCTACTCTAGGCAAGCCTCCTGTAATATCCTTTGTCTTGGTAGTTTCCCGCGGAATCTTGGCAATAATATCTCCAGCGCAGATAACAATATCTTCAGGTACGTTTATAATCGCTCCAACCGGCAGATAGTAACGCCCGATCGTTCCACCAGATTCCCCGATATCTTTAATGGCAATCCTAGGCCTTTTATCATTATCTTTGGTTTCTACAATCTCTTTTCTTGAAAGTCCTGTAACTTCATCCAGCTTTTCCTCCATTGTAACACCTTCTACAATGTCAGCAAATTTTACTCTGCCACTGAATTCTGTTAGAATCGGCATAGTGAACGGATCCCACTCTGCAAGCGTTACCCCTGCGCTTGCAACACCATCAGGAGCTATCTTAAGCTTCGCTCCATACACAACACCATATCTTTCACGTTCTCTGCCGTCTTCTGACACAACGGCAATCTCACCATTACGGTTCATAACAATGTTAAATCCCTCAGCATTAACAACAGTATGCAGATTTATGTATTTAACTATTCCATCATAGCGAGCTTCAAGAGATGTTTGCTCTGCAGCCCTTGACGCTGTTCCACCAATGTGAAATGTACGCATGGTAAGCTGCGTACCAGGTTCACCGATAGATTGGGCAGCGATTACACCTACAGCCTCTCCCATATTAACAATATGCCCTCTGGCAAGGTCCCGACCATAGCACTTGGCACAAATGCCACGTTTACTCTGACAGGTAAGCACTGAACGCATTTTAACCTTTTCAAGACCTGCATCTTCTATCTTTCTTACAAGAGTCTCGTCAATTTCCTGATTCGCTTCAACCAGTATTTCATCTGTTATCGGATCGTGTATATCATCCAATGCCACACGACCCAGTATACGGTCTCCTATATGCTCTATCACTTCACCGCCTTCAGTAAGAGAACTTACCATCAGGCCGTCAAGAGTTCCACAATCATCTTCTGTAATGATAGCGTCTTGCGCAACGTCCACCAAACGACGGGTAAGATATCCTGAGTTAGCTGTCTTCAATGCAGTGTCAGCAAGACCCTTCCGGGCGCCATGTGTAGAAATGAAGTATTGCAACACAGTGAGACCTTCACGGAAATTTGCAGTAATAGGTGTCTCAATGATCTCGCCTGAAGGTTTTGCCATCAAGCCCCTCATACCTGCCAACTGACGAATCTGCTGAGCCGAGCCCCTGGCACCGGAATCTGCCATCATATGAATAGCGTTAAATGATGGAATTTCTACAATCTTGCCATCACTATCTATAACAGTCTCTTTTGAAAGGTTTCCAAGCATCTCTTTGGCGATTTCCTCAGTTGCCTTTGCCCAGATATCAATAACCTTGTTGTAGCGTTCTCCGTCAGTGATAAGACCTTCGGTATACTGGTTCTGTATCTCCTGTACTTCTTCATTTGCTCGATTGATAATCGCCTGTTTTCCTTCGGGGATCACCATGTCGTCAATACAAATTGATATGCCGGCCAGGTTTGCATAGCGGAATCCGGTCTCTTTTAAACGATCTGCCAAAATAACCGTCTCTTTGTTTCCTGCAAGCCTGTAACAGATATCAATCAGGTTTGATAACTCCTTCTTGTTCATAACCTTGTTTATGGCAGAAAACGGCACCTGAGGAGGAAGGATTTCACGTAAAATAATGCGCCCTACAGTTGTGTCTATCCGTTGTGGCTTTTCATCAGCATTTGCAGGACAATCGATCATTCTGACGGTCACACGTGCCTGCATATCTGCTTCACCATGATCAAATGCGATCCTTACCTCTTCAGGTGATGAAAAAATAGTACGCTCACCTTTGGCACCAATACGCTCTCTGGTCATATAGTAAGTTCCAAGAACCATATCCTGAGAAGGAACGATTATCGGCTTGCCATGCGCAGGTGACAGAATATTGTTGGTAGACATCATAAGTACCCGTGCCTCAACCTGGCTTTCAATAGAAAGGGGCAGGTGGACAGCCATCTGATCTCCGTCAAAGTCAGCATTAAAGGCTGTACAGACAAGTGGATGCAGTTGAATAGCCTTGCCTTCAATCAGTACCGGTTCAAAGGCCTGGATACCAAGACGATGCAAGGTCGGTGCGCGGTTCAACATTACAGGGTGTTCTCTTATTACCTCTTCCAGAACGTCCCAAACCTCAGGTTTTTCTTTCTCAACCATCTTTTTTGCACTTTTGATAGTTGTAACGTAACCACGCTCTTCAAGTTTGTTGTAAATAAAGGGCTTAAACAGCTCAAGAGCCATTTTCTTCGGTAGTCCGCACTGGTGAAGCTTCAACTCTGGTCCAACTACAATTACAGAACGGCCAGAATAATCCACGCGCTTGCCAAGCAGGTTTTGACGGAACCTGCCAGACTTTCCTTTCAACATATCTGAAAGAGATTTAAGCGGCCGCTTATTAGGGCCTGCAATGGCTCGCCCACGCCTGCCGTTATCGAAAAGTGCATCAACCGCTTCCTGAAGCATTCTTTTTTCATTGCGGATAATAACTTCAGGAGCCTGGAGTTCTACTAGTCTTTTAAGTCTGTTGTTGCGGTTAATTACACGGCGATACAGATCATTAAGATCAGATGTTGCAAAACGTCCACCATCAAGAGGCACCAATGGGCGCAAGTCAGGGGGTAGAACCGGAATACACTCCAGTATCATCCATTCAGGCTTGTTGCCCGAATGTTTGAAGGCTTCAACCACCTTCAGCCTTTTTGCAACTTTTTTGCGTTTAGCTTCACTGGTAGACTCCGTCATTTCAATACGCAGTTGAACTGAAAGCTCGTCAAGTTCAAGCGACTTCAGACAGATACGAATTGCCTCGGCCCCCATACCGCCACCAAAGGCATCAACACCATACTCTTCCTGTGCTTTCAAAAATTTGTCTTCCGAAAGCACTTCACAAAATTTGAGAGGGGTCATTCCAGGTTCTGTGATTACAAACGCCTCAAAATACAGTACTCTTTCAAGATCTTTCAGTGTAATATCAAGCAGATTTCCAATTCTTGATGGTAAGGACTTAAGAAACCAGATATGAGCAACAGGTGTTGCCAGATCGATATGTCCCAACCTTTCACGACGTACCTTTGACGGGATAACCTCTACACCGCATTTTTCGCACACAATACCGCGATGCTTCATACGCTTGTATTTACCGCAATTGCACTCATAGTCCTTTGTGGGACCGAATATCTTGGCGCAGAAAAGCCCATCACGCTCAGGCTTGAACGTACGATAGTTGATTGTTTCCGGTTTTTTTACTTCGCCGAATGAGCGCTCTCGAATCTTCTCAGGTGATGAGATGGAAATTCGTATAGCAGAAAAATGCAGGGGGTCTTTCGGTTTATCGAAGAAGCTGCCTGTGAAATAATCTTCCACGGTCTATCCTCCAGTATAATCTTAGATATTCATAGCGAACCGGATTGGTTCACAACAGCGGCTAAACAACCGCACTGCGTCATTCATCCCCTTCAAGCAGCTCAACATCAAGGCTAAGGGACTGGAGTTCCTTTATCAGAACGTTAAAGGATTCAGGCAAGCCTGGTTCTAGCGTGTGCTTACCTTTTACTATAGCCTCATACATTCGTGTACGTCCTGAAACATCATCGGATTTAACAGTTAGAAACTCCTGAAGAGCATATGAACATCCATAAGCTTCCATTGCCCAGACTTCCATCTCGCCTAGTCTTTGACCACCAAATTGGGCCTTGCCTCCTAAAGGCTGCTGGGTAACCAGTGAATATGGCCCAATAGAGCGGGCATGAATTTTATCGTCAACTAGATGGTGCAGCTTTAAAACATACATTACACCAACTGTAACCTTATGCAAAAATGGTTCTCCAGTTCGGCCATCAAAAAGTCTTACTTGCCCGTTTGTGGCAAAACCAGCCCTGGTAAGCAGTTGTTTGATACGTGTTTCACCGGCTCCTTCAAATACCGGAGACGCCATAGGCACTCCCCTGCACAATCTGCGTGCCACCAGGAGCAGCTCCTCACGATTCATAGAATCAAGAATCCTTGTAAATTCCTCATTATCGTAGGTTTCTTTGATAAATTTTCTCAAATTATCTTCAGAAGTGTGTTCTTCGAGCATCTTTTGTATTTTCCAGCCAAGTCCCTTGGCTGCCCATCCCAGATGCGTCTCAAGAATCTGGCCAACGTTCATGCGCGAAGGCACACCAAGTGGATTAAGTACGATCTCAACAGGGCGTCCGTCTTCCATGTAAGGCATATCTTCTTCAGGCAGCATACGGGAAACAACACCCTTATTACCGTGACGTCCGGCCATCTTGTCTCCAACCTGCAATTTCCGCTTGATGGCGACATAGACTTTAACCATCTTGATTACACCAGGAGCAAGATCATCTCCACGCTTCAATTTCTGAACCTTATCTTCAAACACACCACGTATCAGTTCTATCTGCTCATTAAGCCTGGCTAGAACCTCAGACACCTTATCCTCTACATCTGCACCGTCTGCTACAGATATGGTAGCCCAACGATCCATAGGCAGTGATTCAAGCAACTCTTCACTGATCTTTTTACCCTTAACAAGCACAGTAACGCCGTGGCGGTCTTCAACCTTAGCAGAAACTGTCTTTCCAACAAGCAGTCGCTTAATCTTACCTCTTGCTGAATCACGAATAATACGAATCTCGTCCTGTTCGTCTTTACGAAGCTTGTCTTCCTCTATTTTTTCTATCAGCTCAGTACGGGCATCCTTATCATTTCCTTTACGTGAAAAAACCTTTGCACCGATTACAGTTCCTTCGACACCTGGCGGTACTGTAAGAGACGTGTCGCGTACATCGCCAGCCTTTTCACCGAAAATGGCACGCAGCAATTTTTCTTCAGGAGAAAGCTGTGTCTCCCCTTTAGGTGTAATCTTCCCAACAAGAATATCATTAGGCTTTACCTCAGCCCCTATCCTGATAATCCCGGACTCATCGAGGTCTTTTAGAGCTTCATCACCCAAATTGGGTATATCAGATGTAATCTCCTCCTTACCTAGTTTTGTATCACGCGCTACGCACTCAAACTCCTCGATATGAATTGATGTATATCGATCATCTTTTGTAAGTCGCTCGGACACGAGAATAGAGTCCTCAAAGTTGTATCCACCCCACGGCATAAATGCCACTATAACATTCTGGCCTAAAGCCAACTCGCCCATATCTGTTGAAGGACCGTCGGCGATCACATCACCACGATTAACATTATCTCCAACTTTCACTACCGGCTTCTGGTTAATGCAGGTGTTCTGGTTAGAACGGGAAAATTTGACCAGATTGTAAATATCTACGCCAGTACCGGTTTCATCAAATTCTTCTTCGTTAATTTTTATCACTATCCTGCTGGCATCAACTGCATCAACAATGCCGTTATGACGAGCTATAATTGAAACGCCAGAGTCTTTGGCAACAATTCGTTCCATTCCCGTTCCAACAAGAGGGGAATCTGCACGCAAAAGCGGTACTGCCTGACGTTGCATGTTTGAGCCCATTAAAGCCCGGTTGGCGTCGTCGTTTTCCAAAAACGGAATCAGGGCCGCTGCAACTGACACCAACTGTTTTGGAGCTACATCCATCAGTTCTATTTCGCATTTTTCAGGCTTCTTCAGCATGAGATCATTTTGCTCATCACGCTCATATCCAAAAGCCCTAGTCAAAACGAATTCTCCACTTTTTCTTGCTGATACGAATTCTTCAATAAAAAATCCATCATCATCAAGCAAGACGTTAGCTTGTGCTATAGCGTGACCTTCCTCCTCAAGTGCGGAGAAAAACTTTACATCGTTTGTAACCTGTCCATTACGCACTATCCTATACGGTGTTTCTACAAAACCATGCTCATTTATACGCGCATATGTAGACAGAGACGCAATAAGTCCGATATTCGGGCCTTCAGGGGTCTCAATCGGACAAACCCTTCCATAGTGGGTTGGATGAACATCCCGGACTTCAAAACCAGCTCGTTCACGCGTTAAACCACCTGGTCCAAGCGCAGACAGACGACGTTTGTGAGTAACCTCAGAGAGCGGGTTGGTCTGATCCATAAACTGGGAAAGCTGTGATGAACCAAAAAATTCTTTTACTACTGCAGATACAGGTTTGGAGTTGATTAAGTCATGCGGCATCAGATTTTCAACTTCCTGCAATGACATCCTTTCCTTAATGGCTCGTTCCATCCTGACCAAACCGATTCTGTACTGATTCTCAAGTAATTCACCAACCGCCCTAACACGGCGGTTTCCCAGATGGTCGATATCATCAATGACCCCGCGACCATTTTTAAGCTCAATCAGATAACGCACTATTTCAAGAATGTCATTACGGGAACATACCTCGATAGAGCCTGAATATGCTACCTCCAGTAACATTCTGTTACGCCTTACAGCCTCAATGCCTTTTCGATTTTCATCGAATCCGCCCTGTTCAACCGCATCATTCAATTTTACAAATTGATCAGTAAGATTAAGTTCAGCCAGTAACTCGCTACTATAGAAATCTGGCTTGATAATTATGGCGTTTAATTCTTCTGCAAGTTGATCAAGGATACGGTCAGAAATTGGAAGCTTTATATCCAGCTTTTTCAGAGACTTTGTAATTTCAGCAGAAAGACGCGTTCTCAAAGCATGATCAACAGGCCTGGTACCTGAAAGCAAATTGCCGATCAACTGCTCTGTATGCCTGAATTCTGAACCTGAGAACATTGTAGGGCCATTAAGCACAGTGCAATCAGGCCAAACCTTAAGACCCAGCTTAAAATTCAATTTGATACGTCCAACAGCAGAAAGATCGTATCTTTCCGGATTAAAGAAAAGGTTTTCAAATAAAGCGACAGAACTCTTGAGTGTAGGTGGATCCCCAGGACGCAAACGCCGATAAATCTCTATCAGTGCCTCATCATTACTGGTAACCTTATCGGCAATCAGTGTATCACGAAAAGAAGATGTAACATTGAGACCATCTATATATAACAAACTAAATTCACTAACTTCTTTCAACCTAAACTCATCAAGTTTCTCTTGAGTAAGTTCCTGATTACACTCTAGCAACACCTCGCCAGTTACAGGATCAATAACATCAGATGAGGCAAATCTGCCCAAAATACTCTCTTCTGACGTTGGAATAGCTGTAACGCCATGATCAAAAAGCTTTTTAATTGAGGCCTTTGTAAACTTGCGATTAGCCTTAACAAAAACTTCTCCATTCTTATCACAAACGTCTACTACCGCCTTCTGCATGGTCAAAAGTTCAGGTTCAATACTTTTACGCAGTCCAGTGTTGCTAATTATTATTTTTTCACTTTTGTAATAATAATTAAGAAGATGCTCAACAGAATAGCCCAAAGCCTTAAGTAAAACAGTGGCCGGCATTTTGCGACGACGATCTATCCTGACATACAGGATATCCTTGTGATCAAACTCAAAATCCAGCCAGGAACCACGATACGGTATCACTCGGGCAGAATAGAGCACCTTACCGCTTGAATGTGTTTTACCCTTGTCATGATCGAAAAAAACACCAGGAGAACGATGCAACTGGCTGACTATTACACGCTCTGTCCCGTTAATGATAAAGGTGCCATTTTCAGTCATCAGAGGAATTTCGCCGAAATAAACCTCTTGTTCCTTGATATCCTTCACACCACGTGAGCCTGATTCTTTACCTGAATCCCAAATTACAAGTCTTACTTTAACCTTCATCGGTGCAGCATATGTCATGCCACGTTGATGGCATTCCTCAACGTCATATTTGGGCTTGCTCAGATTGTAAGATACATATTCAAGTGATGATGTTTCACTGAAATCCTTAATTGGAAATACAGACCTGAAAACAGACTCAAGTCCGATATTTTTACGTGATTCCAGCGGAATGTCAGATTGAAGAAAACGTCGGTAAGAATTTTTTTGGATGTCTATTAAATTAGGGATATCAATGATATTCTTAATAGCGGCAAAATTTTTGCGTAGCAGGTGGTTGTTGGCAATCAAGTAGGCCATACCTTCTCCTTCGGCAATTGACATAAAAGAGCAGAAAAAACAGACAGTAATTGAAATTACAGATATATAATCAAGAACTGAATGCCGTGGGGAATTCATCAAACAGGACAAGCCAAGGCCGCACTAGACGACCTTGGCTACCTGTAGCTATTACACTGCACAACTATTTGATATCTACTTCTGCTCCAGCTTCAACTAGTTGTTTTTTGGCCTCTTCAGCTTCTGCTTTTGATACGGCTGTCTTGACAGGGTTTGGTGCGCCATCTACCAGGTCTTTGGCTTCTTTCAAGCCAAGACTGGTAAGAGTCCGCACTACCTTAATTACATTGATTTTATTAGCACCGCAATTTTTCAATATTACGTCAAACTCTGTTTGCTCTTCAGCAACTTCTGCAGCTGCTGCTGGTGCGGCGGCTACTGCCACTGGTGCGGCAGCAGACACACCAAATTTATCTTCTAGCTCTTTAACAAGCTCAGCAAGCTCAAGAACAGTCATCTTTTCAATAAACGAAATCACATCAGCTTTAGTAATGTCAGCCATGATATCCTCCAGATAATTTTAATAGTCGTATGATATTAATTTAAAAGCTTTAGTTTTCTTTTTTTGCACGTATTGCATCCAGAACCCTAACAAGTGATGCAGGCAAAGCTGCCAGAACACCAACAAAATTAGTAGCCGGAGCCTGCATGGAGCCTAACATCTTTGAAATAAGAACTTCTCTGGATGGCAAATCAGCAAGTGACTGTATCTGATTAACATTGATAAGTTTTCCTGAGAGAACTCCAGCCTTGAGAGTAAATACGCCTTTAGATTCCTTTGCAAATTTTGAAAGTACCTTAGCGGCCCCTACAGGATCATTATATGATAATGCTACAGCAGTCGGGCCTGTCAGATACTCTGATAGACAATCTGAATCAGTATCTTTTGCTGCAATATCAAACAAGGTATTTTTAAACACCTTGTATTCAACACCAGCAGCTCTAAGCTCGTTACGCAATGTTGTAGCTTTGTCAACATTCATCCCACGAAAATCTGCAAGAAAAATTGCATTAGCACGGGTAAGCTTATCGTGCATTTGAGCAACCTGCTCTTGTTTTACTATTTTTTTCATCTGCTTATCCTCCTTTCTTTTGGTATTTACGGAGTGTAATAATCTCCGTGCCAAAGCCAGGAGCGAAATTTATATTCGCAAACCCCAAGTCTCGGCAGGCAGACTGTTGAGTCTTTATGAACCATTCACCTGCTGTCTATGACTTTGACTATATTACAAATCAGATGCTTGATGTCACATCACTTATATCGAGATTAATCCCAGGTCCCATAGTAGATGAAAGAGAGATTTTTTTTATGTATGTTCCTTTTGCAGCAGGTGGCTTAGCCTTTAGCAATGCCTCAACAAGTGCGACCAGATTTCCTTGTAATTTATCATCATCAAAAGAAACCTTGCCTATCGGAGCGTGGACGATACCTGCTTTTTCCACCCTGAACTCTACCTTGCCTGCTTTTGATTCCTTGACAGCACGACTAACTTCAAATGTAACCGTGCCAACCTTTGGGTTAGGCATAAGCCCTCGTGGGCCCAAAAGCTTGCCAATCTTGCCTACAACTCCCATCATATCAGGAGTTGCGATTGCGGTATCAAAATCAAACCAACCACTCTGAATCTTAGTAATCAGTTCTTCTGAACCTACATAATCAGCACCTGCTTCCAGAGCTTCTTTCTCTTTTTCACCTTTTGCAAAAACAAGCACACGCACATTTTTACCTAAACCGTTCGGCAGAACTACTGCACCACGCACCATCTGATCTGCGTGACGCGGGTCTACGCCAAGTTTAACTGCTGCTTCTACAGTTTCATCAAATTTAGCATATGCTGCCTTTTTAACTACATCAACCGCTGTCTTCAGCGCATACACCTTACTGCGGTCAATCATATTCATTGCAGCGATATGTTTTTTTGCAGATTTTGACATGTCCGTCCTCTCCCCACTGAACCCTGTTTCCTTGATAGATCACAAATAATGTTATTCTACAATATCTACACCCATCGAACGCGCTGTACCTTCTACAGTACGCATGGCTGCTTCTACAGAGGCAGCGTTAAGATCAGGCATCTTTTTCTTGGCTATTTCTTCAACCTGAGACTTGGTGAGCTTGCCAACCTTGTTCTTGTTTGGCACACTCGAACCACTTTCTATTCCTATAGTTTTTTTAATCAGAATAGGTACTGGTGGGGTTTTGGTAATAAATGTAAATGAACGATCAGCATAAACTGTAATCACTACTGGTGTAATTGTACCCTCTTCAGCCTGTGTCTTTGCATTGAATGCCTTACAGAACTCCATTATATTGACACCGTGCTGACCAAGAGCAGGTCCGATAGGAGGAGAAGGGTTTGCTTTACCCGCAGGAATTTGCAGTTTTATGTAACCGGTGATCTTCTTAGCCATTGGTATGCGCTCCTTTTATTCCTTACCGCAAGAAAACGGTTTTAGCATTTCTCGACTTGCATAAATTCGAGCTCTACAGGAGTTGACCTACCAAAAATAGTAACAGCAACTCTCAGCTTGCCCTTGTCCGGCTTCACGTCCTCAACTACGCCGGTAAAGTTCAGGAACGGTCCATCAACAACCCGGACTGTCTCACCCACTTCAAATTCTATCTTGGGACGTGGTTTCTCTGCACCTTCTTCCATCCTGCGCGATATTTTTCCAACTTCCTCGTCAGGTATAGGAAAAGGGGTATTGCCACCTACAAAACCAGTGACCTTTGCGGTTTCCTTGACTATATGCCAAGTCTCGTCATTAAGCTCCATCTTTACAAGGATATAGCCTGGAAAAAACTTTCTTGACGAGGTCTTTTTCTCGCCTTTTTTCAGTTCTACAACTGTTTCTGATGGTATAAGAATTTCGCCGAAGAAATCCTGCATACCTTCGTTTTTCACACGCTCTGTCAGATTAAGTCTTACCTTATTCTCATAACCTGAATATGTGTGTACACCATACCATTTCTGGCTCATAAATTTGTTACCCGTTATCCCAGAACCAGACGCAGCAGCTTAGACAGAACAAGATCACAGACGCCCAGATAAATAGAAATCATTAATACAATGAGTATAACTACACCTGTTGTCCCAACAGTTTCTTTACGTGATGGCCAGGTTACCTTGTAAAGCTCAGTTTTGACAGACTCAATAAAGGTCTTGATATTCTGCACAGCACTCCTCTTAATACTCACACTACGTCTGCTGCAAATAGTATCTAAATTTATTAGTTTGATAAATGGCAGGCCAGGAGGGATTCGAACCCCCAGCATCCGGTTTTGGAGACCGGCGCTCTAGCCGTTAGAGCTACTGGCCTGTAACTATTACAACTACTTAGTCTCTTTATGAGGTGTATGCTTACGACAAAAACGGCAGTATTTACTGAACTCAAGTTTTTGGGGAGTATTTTTTTTGTTTTTAGTAGTAGTGTAATTTCTTTGTTTGCATTCAGTACATGCAAGCGTAATGATATCTCTCATTGCTCTTCCTCTTTATATCTGGACACGGCAGCAGAAATCAGTTGATTTCTGCTGCCGGTTTTACATTACTCAACAATAGCACTGACAACACCAGCGCCTACTGTACGGCCACCCTCACGTATCGCAAACCTCAGACCTTCGTCCATTGCTATTGGTGTTATCAGGTTAACTGTCATCGCTACGTTGTCGCCTGGCATTACCATCTCGGTGCCTGATGGAAGTTCTGCTACACCGGTTACATCTGTCGTTCTAAAATAAAACTGAGGACGGTAACCATTGAAAAATGGTGTGTGACGGCCACCCTCTTCTTTGGTGAGTACGTATGCCTCTGCCTTGAATTTTGTGTGAGGGGTTATGCTGCCGGGCTTCGCTAATACTTGACCACGCTCTACATCTTCACGCTTGATTCCGCGTAACAAGGCTCCTATGTTGTCTCCAGCCTGTCCTTGATCAAGAAGCTTTCTGAACATTTCTACGCCTGTTACGGTTGTCTTGGTTGTGTTTCTTATCCCTACTATTTCTACTTCTTCGCCTACCTTGATTATTCCGCGCTCTACTCTGCCTGTTGCTACTGTTCCTCGTCCTGATATCGAAAATACGTCTTCTACTGGCATCAGGAATGGACGGTCTATGGCTCGCTCCGGATCAGGGATGTAAGAGTCTACTGCGTCCATTAGTGCGTTTACAGAGTCTTCTCCAAGTTCGTCTTTATCGCCGTTTAAGGCTTTGAGTGCTGAACCTTTGATTATAGGGATGTCATCGCCAGGGAAGTCATAGCTGGAAAGTAGTTCACGTATCTCAAGCTCTACTAGCTCCAGAAGTTCTTCGTCGTCTACCATGTCAGCCTTGTTAAGGTATACTACCATGTACGGTACACCTACCTGACGCGCAAGCAGTATGTGCTCTCGTGTCTGCGGCATAGGACCGTCTGCGGCTGATACTACAAGTATCGCTCCGTCCATCTGGGCAGCGCCGGTTATCATGTTCTTGACATAGTCTGCGTGACCTGGACAGTCAACATGAGCATAATGACGCTTGTCGGTCTCATATTCTACGTGGGCTGTTGCTATGGTGATTCCACGCTCACGCTCTTCAGGTGCATTGTCTATCTGGTCAAATGCCTTGAATTCTGCCTGACCCTTGCCTGCAAGTACTTTAGTTATGGCGGCTGTCAGGGTTGTCTTGCCATGATCTACGTGACCAATTGTGCCGATGTTTACGTGAGTCTTGTTACGCTCAAATTTAGCCTTGCCCATTGACTGGTTCCTCCTATTCCGTACATGTAAAATGAGTTATTTTTTGATTTGTGCTTTCGCTACCAGGATTTATAAAAAGCGTAACATTTAAAAATGGAGCCCACATCCGGACTCGAACCGGAGACCTCTTCCTTACCAAGGA
>DYNH01000057.1 GCA_020721175.1 Trichlorobacter lovleyi
TCGTGTGAAATCGTCTCTGCTTTTCTTGTTTGGTTCCGGCTTGTCCGGCTTAGGCTAAAGGCAAGAATTAACAGTTCCAATTACTCCCTCCCCGGAAAGCGGGAGGGTTGGGGTGGGGATGGGGTAGATTCAATGATTTCAGCTTATTGCAAAGACAAACCCATCCCCCTCCTAACCTCCCCCTTGAAGGGGGAGGAACTATTATTTGATGCCCTTCACCTTATCAGGAACGCAATGTTCCCTGATTATAAAATGGCAGATTACAGATTTCAGCTTCCATTGAAACACGATCCTGCCTGATTACAATTCTGGTTCCGGGAATGGCGTATAAAGGATCAACATATCCCAGACCGATACCCTGGCCCAGAGCAGGCGAGTAACAGCCGCTTGTAACCACTCCTGTCCTTGTTTCACCAACATAGATATCAAAACCATGCCTTGGAGTGCGACGAGAACTTACCTTGAAAGCGATCTTTATTCGTTGCAGCCCATGCTCCTTTTGTTTCAGCAACGCATTCATGCCGACAAACTGACCTTCATATCTTACAAATGAGGTAAGACCTGCCTCCAATGGTGTTGTGGTTTCGTCTATGTCACTTCCATACAGTGAATAACCCATTTCAAGCCTTAAAAGGTCACGGGCTCCAAGACCTGCAGGCTTAACCCTGCTGTCCGAGAGTAATCTCTCCCACAAATCAACGGCCTTTTCAACTGGCAGAAAGATTTCATATCCAAGTTCGCCTGTGTATCCGGTGCGGCTTAAAATAACTGGAACACCTGTAACTGTATGTTGTATGAAACGAAAATAAGGTAATTCAGCCACACTGCTCCCCAAAAAATCCACCAGCACATTGCGTGCAAGCGGCCCCTGAAGGTCCAGTTTGGCAGTTATCTCTGAAATATCTTCCAGTTTACCACCATGCAGACGTGATTTAATCACGTTATAATCATTTTTTGACGTTGCTGCATTTGTGACTATCATTATCTGATTATCGGCAAGGCGAAACACAATCAGATCATCAATAATCCCACCATGTTCATTCAGCAGGAATCCGTATTTAGATCGTCCAACCGGTATGGAGGAAACAGCAAAGGTAAACATATTATCCATTCCATCGGCCTTTATATCCCCTGTAAAGTTAAACTCCCCCATATGGCAGATATCAAAAAGAGCGGCCTGCTGACGACACCAGCGGTATTCGGCAATAATACCATCATACTGAATCGGCATCTCCCATCCACCAAAAGGCGCCATCATTGCACCCATTTCAAGATGTTGCTTATTAAGTACGGTTAGTTTGCATTCTTCTGTATGTTCAATCATAAAGTCTCTTTTAAGTGCAATCTGTTCAGCATAAATCTTTAGAATCAGTTGTTGATTCTGCCATGCTGGAAATTTTCTTGACGGCGACCGGCAGGATGCCGGTTCTACCATTCACTATTCACCATTCACTTTCTCTGTTGCGCTATCTTTTCTTCTTTTTGCCCTGCCCCTGAGCGGCGAGGGCCTTGATGTCACTCAGCCTCATTTTCCATCGCCCCTCTTCATGATCAAGCGTAAATTCACGGCTGTGATTTCCGGATGCACCGGTATCTGATTCCATCCCCAGCCTTGCAAAGACCTTGGCAGTAGTGCGTTTTTCTACGATAAGTCTGAAATCATTAAGTTTCTGGTGGCAACAAGAGGGTCTTAGAGATGTTTCCTTCAACTGGCTGACAAACTTTTCCCGTGTCACACTACTGCGATGTGACAATGTGTCATAAAGCTGTTCATAACGCCCTTCTCGCCAGAGATCAAGGGCATCAGAAATAGCCTGCTCACGAGGATCATAACGCTGGTCAGCAAAAGCTACAGATACCAAAACAGAGACCATCATAAAAATCAGTACAAGCAGATATCGCATCTTTCAAACCCCTCACAATATAAAATTGCTATATGGTAGTGCATCTGACAAAGTGCGGCAATCACTATTTTAAAAATGTAGCTTGCCAAAAGCGAGTCTTAGGCTAAAATATAAGGCAACAAGGCTTTTACAAAGATATTTGGGGTCATTAAAGCAATTTTCTTACAGCTTTGTAAGGGAGATACAGGTGAAAAATTATAACGAAACATTACAGCAGCTTCTGGATTTCGGACTTGATATATCCCAGATCAAGGACATTGATTTCCTGCTTGAAAAAATACTTTCTGAGGCCAGAAAATTTACTAACTGTGATGCAGGAACTATATATATAAAAGATGGCCATATAATCGTGTCTCGCTATTCGCAGAATGACACCATTTCACCACCTTCTGCAACACACCGCAAATCAGTGTACTCAAATATAATTATCCGGGTGGACAACACATCTATTGCAGGCTACGTCGCAGCCACCGGAAGACATCTGAATATCGCTGATGTATATAACCTTGATCAATCACTTCCTTTTGCCTTTAACCGTTCGTTTGATGATTTAACCGGGTACCGTACCAAATCCCAACTGGTACTTCCTCTAACCAGTATGAGGGGCGAGACCGTGGGCGTATTGCAATTAATAAATGCCCGGGATAAAGAGGGAAACTACTGTTCATTTGATGTTAATGATGAAAGTGGAATTGTATATTTTGCGGTAACTGCTGCAAATGCCATAGAACGTGCCAAGATTACCCGTGAGATCATTCTGAGGATGAACCGGATGGCAGAGTTGAGGGATCCAAAGGAAACCGGCCCACACGTTAACCGAGTTGCCGCCTACTCTGTTGCACTATACGAAAGCTGGGCCACCCGCAAAGGGATTGGACAGGATGAAATTGACCGTACCCGCGACATTCTGAGAATGGCAGCAATGCTGCACGACGTAGGCAAGGTGGCTATATCTGACAATATACTTAAAAAGCCTGGACGATTCACTTCTGAAGAGTATGACATTATGAAGCTGCATACAGTTTACGGCGCCAGACTTTTTCCTGATGTCTATTCAGAACTAGATGAGGCAGCGGCTTCTGTTGCGCTGAATCACCACGAACGATGGGACGGCAATGGGTACCCAGGGCATATCAGTCTGGCTACACTGAAACCGCTGCCCGGATATGAAAAGGAAGACGGTACAGCCAGGGGGAAAAAGGGAGAGGAGATACCGCTTTTTGGCAGGATAGTGGCTATTGCCGATGTTTATGACGCTTTATCAAATCGTCGTTGCTACAAGGAGGCATGGGATCCTTCAGATGTAACGGATGAACTCAAAAAAGACGCCGGCACGGTCTTTGACCCTGAACTTGTAGAGGTTTTCCTTGATAATATTGATCTAATCCGTCAGATAAGCTTGCAGTTTCCGGATAATTCTGAAAACAATATATAAAAAAGTCTGTAACTACTCAGCACGCTATCTTAAATAGTGTCATTCCCGAGGGTGGAATCTGGTGTTGGCTCTAAAACCATATCCCCGATAGAATCATTCGGGGATGACAATTTTTTTGCAAGCTCTGCCGATTATGTCGAGTAGTTACAAAAGTCTAAAGAACAGACTCTGTTGTACAGCAAACAGATTCAACCCAATGCCGTAAAATTTCAACTATGACCTGTTAAAAACAAACATCAAATAGAGAGCAAGGTCTTTTGACTTACTGAACCTTGCCCCCCCAGCGGACTGATCACTCACACTGCACACAACCGTCACAGGTTAATGCAGAGAGATTACAATCCCTTGTAAAAAGTATAAACGCCATTGATGGACGTTTACTGCTTTCCCTCATGGCAAACTGCATCCCTTCAAACTGCCAGCCTTCCGCAATTTTTTCGTTCAAGGCCTCTTCAATAGCCTCTTCAGTAACACTTGAAATCTCAACAACCTTGTAACGCAACATAATCCAATCCACCTCGCAGGGGTAATCCAGAATCTATGAGCCTTTAGCAATAAACGTCATCCCCTGGCAAAACATCATCCAGAAGGTTTACGGGGCGCTATTCCTGTAACAAGGTTCTCACCAGGATGTTTTTTTAAAGCTGACACAACCCCTTCGCTTTCTATTTTTAAAAACAGGTTTACAATCCTGTTCACAGCTTCATCTGCAAGCTGACAGGGCGTATCATCTCTGTCAATTCCTGTAGCCGGGTCTTTCCAGCGGCTGGGCCAGTCAGGGCTGCGTCCATGCTTCCAGTCAAACGGATAGAAAAGTTTATGCAGGTTCCTGAGAAAGGTGAACGGTAACAGTGCCAGGCCGGAAGCCAGCAGTTGCCAGAAAGGGGAACCATACATGGACTGAATCCGGCTGTGCAGATTAAGCGCCCTCTCCATGACTCCGGCTGGCAACATCCCATCAGGATCAAAAACACCACTTGCTGTAACCAATGCTGCTTTGGCTACTGACTCTGTCAACAGTTCTTCAAGGTGCCACACAGGAGGGGTCTTGCCGGTATTTAACAACCAGAGGTCAAGTTCCGTCTCATAACCGTAATGCAGTCCAATATCCTGACCGGACATGGCGCAGATAAAGGGATGAAACACTATGTCTGCTTCCATATGGGAAGAAATTCCCAGAAGACAGGCAAATACAGCCGAGTCATAATTACATACCCTGTTTTCAGCAAAACTTGCCAGCGGAACATAGCTGCCAGATTCAGGTTCATGAAAGTCATGGCCCAGTTTCAGTGCAATCGAACTCCATGGACCGCTAATCAGATGCAGCAGGGTATCCGGAATAACTGCTCCGACAAGGTAAGCCGAATGATATTTTTGCAACAGAACACGGACGTTACAATCCGGCAACTGCTTGATTGCCTGGTCTGCAAGCCACCAGTGAGTAAGCTCCTTAGGCATATCTTGCTAACAGGCAGTAATTGGTGAAGCCACAATTCTGTTACGCCCTTCCTGCTTGGCCTGATAAAGCATTTTATCAGCCTCCTGCAAGAGCGAGGTGAACTCGTTTTCACGATACGGAATTGCTGTTGCTATTCCAATACTTAGTGTAATCTGTTTACCCAATGGAGTTGCCGGATGCTGTATGGCCAGTTTTGCGACTTCATTCTGCATATCATTTGCCACAAAAAGCGCTCCTTCCTCATTGGTTTCGGGCAAAATAGCCAGAAACTCCTCACCTCCGTAACGTCCTACAAAGTCGGCAGCCCGTCCCATGGAATCATCCAGTGCCTGGGCAACAGCCCGCAGACAGTCATCACCGGCCAGGTGTCCACAACTGTCGTTGTATGCCTTAAAGTAATCTATATCAATCATCAGCAGAGAGATAGGCTTGCAGGAACGAATACCCCTCCGCCATTCTCTTTCCAGTGTCTCATCAATACACCTGCGGTTGGGTATACCGGTCAGACCATCCAGATTCGACAGTCTGGTCAAAATATCACGCTGCCGCTTCAGCTTAATCTGATTACGGATCCTTAACCTGACAATAGTGGGATTAAACGGCTTGGTTATATAGTCTACTGCCCCCAGTTCCAGGCCGATCGCCTCATCCTCCTGCTGATTCATAGCCGTAATGAAAATTATCGGAATATCTTTCATCAGAGGATCCGCCTTCAGTATTCTGCATACCTCATAACCATCCATATCAGGCATGATAACATCCAGCAGAATCAGATCCGGTAATGTTTCCGCAGCAATCCGCAAGGCATCGCGTCCATTAGTGGCAAAGAAAAGATGGTAGCCGTCCTTCAGTGTCTCGTTCAGCATCTGTATATTTGTCGGGGCATCATCCACCAGCAATATCATAAGTTTTTTTAAACGTTCCGGTGTCACAGGTCCTCCTTGCAGGTGTCAATTTTTTCAGCCAGATTATGTACCAGCACCAATGCCTGCTGATAGTCAAGACGCTGTGCAGCCGCAGACAGTGCCTCAAGTTGAGTGCGGTTATCGCCCTCCGGCAGCAGATTGCGCAGTCGCTCCAGAATGGATGTAATATCGAGTGAATGAATCTCAAGCAGATGTTGCAGTTCTCCCAGAAGCAGGCTTATCTCTGCTGGAGAACCGGTAACACCGGATGATTCCTGAACAATTGCATCTTTAAACATGGCTTTTGTCCTGAACAGCTCATCAAGGGCCTCCTCAAAAAGCGATAAAAGTGATTTTGCAGCAACATAATCCCTGGTTCTGATGGAAAGTTCAAGACTTGCCGCCACATTCTGCAGTCGTTCCGCTGACATGTTACCGGCCACACCCTTTAATCCATGAATCAGTCTTGCGGCAGCATCCCAATCATTATCAGCCATCAAACTGCTTACATCATCCTTTATCCCGCTATATTCCGATGCAAAAATCTTGATTAACTGCACAAGTAAACGTTTGTTGCCATTAACCCTTTTCAGTGCTGTATCAATGTTTATACCTGGCAGTTCTTCAGGAAGCCTTGCCAGGGAGTTTTCCGAAAATTCAATGAAATTTTCATTTAACTCCTCTGCTGTCGGCAAACGATTTGTAATACGCGCCAGCAGATCGTAAAGTTTTTCAACCACAATCGGTTTTGCTAGATGCTCATTCATACCGCATGCAAGACACCTTTCACGCTCTTCATTCATTACATGTGCGGTCATTGCTATAATCGGAAGTTCATTACTGCTGTAGTAGCTCCTTATTTCTTCTGTAGCCTGATATCCATCCATAATCGGCATCTGGATATCCATAAGAACAACATCTATTGTCTTTCTGTTTTCACGTATAAAGTCAACAGCATCACGACCATTACAGACTGTTTGAACCTGTATGCCAACAGCCTCCAGAATTTCAGTGGCTATCTGGCGATTAATCGGGTGGTCTTCAGCCACAAGCAGCCTTAAACCTTTAAGGGTCTGGTAACGCTTTACCAGATTAACCCTATATGATGTTTTCCGTTCAATGGTCTGGGCTTTTCCAATACCGAGGATAACATTGAAGCTGAAACTGCTTCCTTTATCCGGGGCACTGACAACATTAAACTTTCCCCCCATCAGTTCAACCAGATTACGGCAGATGGTCAACCCAAGACCAGTTCCGCCATGTGTGCGGGTTGTTGATGTGTCTCCCTGTGAAAAAGGCTTGAAAAGTCGAGACATGGTCTTTTCGTCCATGCCTGTACCTGTATCGCTGACAGTTATCTGCAGTGATATCTGATTCCCGTCGTCCAGTGCAGGGCCTTGATTAACCTCAAGCCTCACTTCACCCACTTCGGTAAATTTGATGGCGTTACCCAAAAGGTTTATCAACACCTGCTCCAGACGTAGAGGGTCTCCAACAAGCGCATCAGGTATATCCGGATCAATATTATGTTCCAGCCTAAGTCCCTTATCTCTGGCCTTAAGCGAAAGCAATCCAACAGATCGGGTGATTAAACCCTCAAGAGAAAAATCAATCCTTTCAATCAGCAGTCCGCCTGCTTCAATACGGGACACATCAAGTATATCATTGATAATGGCAAGTAAAGACTGGGCTGAATTGCTGATGGTATCCAGGTATTCCCGCTGCTGGTTAGTCAAGTCAGTCTGAATGGTAAGGTGCAGCAGTCCCAGAATGGCATTCATCGGTGTACGGATTTCATGGCTCATATTGGCCAGAAACTCACTTTTTGACCTGCTTGCATCTTCTGCAGCATTACGGGCCTGGTAAAGCTGCTGTTCAAGCTGCTGTAAATCTGTCTTTTGCTGCTCAAAACTCTGTTCAAATTCTTTATTGGTATGCTGCAATTGCTGTTGAGACTTCTGCAGCTCTTCTTCAATTCGTTTTCTTTCCGTAATGTCAATTTCAATCACAGATACACCATCTACATTGCCATCAGCTCCTGAAACCGGACTAATGTGGTGCTCAAACAGCCATAACG
Organism: Trichlorobacter lovleyi; assembly: GCA_020721175.1. GTDB lineage: Bacteria > Desulfobacterota > Desulfuromonadia > Geobacterales > Pseudopelobacteraceae > Trichlorobacter > Trichlorobacter lovleyi_A. Next base: position 7,781 of record DYNH01000057.1, read on the forward strand.
CCCTGTTAGCGTTAAGAACCAAAGGCTGTCTACTGCTGAACACCTGTCCGATTCCGGCGCAGATTTTGGCTGACACTTCAGGACTGAATAATTCAGGCAAACTACAGCCGATTATATCTTGCTGATCTTTATTGACACTTTTTGAAAAAACAGAATTGGCGAGCATTACCCTGTTGCTTCGATCCACCATATACAGGGATTGATGGATTGAGTTAATCATTATGTTAAAGGTTTTCTGGCTTTGCTCAAGCGCTTGCACTGCTGATATTTGTTGTGAAATATCAATACCGATACTGGTTGTATTAACTATAGTGCCACCAGTATCCCTGACAAGTACAGTGTTCCATGCAACTATAAGCCTGGCACCTGTTTTTATACGGACATCACTTGTATAGCAGTTGGCAACGTCACCTTTGCTGATCATTTCAGAAAATATAAGTCTTGCTTTTTCAGCATCTGGTGACAGGGTTTCAAACCAGTTCTTGCCAACAAGCTCATGCCGTTTATACCCTGTAGTATTCAACAGATAATCATTACAATAGGTAATGGCACCATTCAGATCAAGAGACACGACAAGCATCTGCAGATTTTCAAACAGATATTTATGTTTTGCATCAAGTTCTTTAAGGCTGCTGTCTGTTTTACTGTACAACTCGACGATATTGTTGAGACCAGAGGAAATTTGACCCAGCTCGTTATCTTTACGGCAGCTTATGCGATATCCGAAATCACCGCGAGAAAAGGCTGTTACAGCATTTCTCAAGCCGACCAGAGGGACTGAAAGGGTTCGATAGAGAAATATAGAAATCAATACAGGCCAGGTTGCTCCTATAAGAACAAGAATCAGGTTAAGTGTGTTGATCTTTTCGGCAGCGGTCTGTCTCACCTGTTTGTAGTGTGCGTTTAATTGATTTGCAGTAGAAATCAACGCAGTTATTTCACCAGACAAGCTTGTTGCAATACGTGTTGTAAATATTTCACTACCCTGTAACAGTAATTTAAGTTTCAGGCCCAAATCTTCAGGAGCTGAATTTAACAGCTTGACAAGCTGCTCTTCTTGCATATCTGGTGTAAAATGTTTAAGACCTGATGAAAGATTACTGATACGGTTTTTAACCGCCTGCAGATGTAACTGGGCTGATTTGCCAGTGCCTGGGATTGGTTCCTTGAGAAAAAGTATAAAATCATCCAGTTCAGCATGCAATGGAGAGACTTGGGCATTTGCCTGATTTACCAATGCTATAACCTGCTGTAAATAGACTACTCCAACCACAGCTCCAATCAGGCAACAGATTGGTATTAATATTAAAATTAACAATTGTGTACGGACACGCATCTTAACTCGCAATTAGCTTGGATAATCCAACAGATTAAGTAACTATTCAGTATGACATTGAAGCTTGTCATTCCGGCAGGCTTTTAGATTTCCGGCATGACAATCTATTTTTGAAAGAGGCTCTCTATAAAGTGCTTTAAAAGTAATCAAGCTGTGTGCCAACAGCTTGGTCTTTCAGTTTAACTGTTTGTACTTTTATAGGTTTTACTTAAACGAGTCAATATCCAGTTATTGACCGGACAGGCAAAATAGCCGATGTGTTGAAAACATCGGCTGATATGCTACAAAAATATATTAGACGAGCCTCTTTCAAAAGTCCCGAATCGTGTCATTCCGGCAGGCTTTAAGCCGGAATCCAGATTTTAACTGACTGAAAAGACTGGATCCCCGATAAAAGCATTCGGGGATAACAATCTTTTTGAAAGAGCCTCAAGAAAGAAATAATTTAGTTACAAACAGTTGCAGAGGCCAGGGAACAGGCAACATATCTGCATTTAGGGCGGGTTGTTCGCAAATACCCATCTGCAGAAGTTGGGAGTGTAATCAAGATTCTGCTGACATCAAGGCTCACCTTCAATAAAGAGGATTCCTGCCATGAGGCGTGGGGCCATATTTTTCAACCCAGGCGGACCTGGTGCAGACGGACTGGGTTATGCCGCACTGTATGGAATGAAGTGGAACAACCTGAACCCACCCAATGCCATTGCAACCGATTTGAAGAAGATTCCATTGCTGCAACAAAGATCAATGTCTGGCATGTAGAGGCAAGGCATGCCTTGCCTCTACAAAAACCGTATTAAGATGCCTTCCGCAGTATAGAAGTAGCGGAATGAGCATGATGTCCCCCTGCTTTTCCCACGGCATGGGGCCCTTGTCTTTTTACCTGCTCCACGACGCCGATAACTCTTCAGCCTGCTGCAGTACGGTCTGCACGGCAGAGTCCTGCAAATCAGGCGGGTAACCGTATTTTCTGAGTATCCGCTTAACCAGTACCCGCATCCTTGCCCTGGCACTCTCACGATGCGACCAGTCAACCGTGATATTGCTCTTCAGGTTGGTAAGCAGTTCATGGGCAATTACCTTAAGGGCATCATTCCCCATTGCCTCAACTGCACTGGCGTTCTCTGCCAACGCATCATAAAAGGCTATTTCATCTTCAGATAGCCCTTCATCTTCACCCCGTTTACGGGCTTCGCGGATGTCGCGGGCAAGATTGATCAACTCCTGAAGCACTTCAACCGTGCTGATCGCATTCAGATGATACCGGGCAATGGCGTCATTCAGCCGGTCAGAGAAACGCTTTGTTTCAACCACGTTAGAGCGAGTGCGTGAATGGATTGAATCATTCAGCAACTTTTTCAGGGCCTCAAGCGCAAGATTCTTCTTCTCCATCTGCTGTACTTCAGCAAGGAACTCTTCAGAGAGGATAGAGATGTCCGGCGTGGTCAGCCCTGCTGCGGCAAGAATATCCACAATCTCGGTTGAGATAACGGCACGATTGACGATCTGCTGAATGGCAAAATCGCGGCCAGCAGCCGATACACCGCCAGAGCCGGAGGTTTTTACCAATGCTGCCCTGACTGTCTGGAAAAAGGCCACCTCATCCCGAATCTCACGGGCTGCGTCACTGGCGGCAGCCAGAGCAAACGCCTTTGACAAAGCCAGTACGGCATCCATATAGCGGCGATGCGCACGCTTCTTGCCTTCTTCGGTCTTCTCTTTTTCTGCTGCCTCGTGTAACAGATTCAGTATCCATTCCATCGCCTCTGCCATGACAACCAGCCGAAGGTGTGGTGTTCCATCTATGCTGCGCATGTAATCGAAGCCGTGGAACATTGCTTTCACCACTTCGTACCGTTCCAGCAGCATAGCAACCGCTTCTTCTTCTTTAAGACCAGCCTGACGTTGATCAGCCGCAGAATACTGGCCAAGCGCATTCTTCAGGTTTTGGGCAATGCCGATATAATCAACCACCAACCCGGCAGGTTTGTCATGGAATACCCGGTTTACACGGGCAATGGCCTGCATCAGTCCATGTCCGCGCATCGGCTTGTCAATGTACATAGTGTGCATTGATGGCGCATCAAACCCGGTCAGCCACATATCCCGTACAATCACCAACTTCAACGGATCAGCGGCATCCTTGGCACGTTTGGCCAACAGGTCACGACGTGATTTATTTCCGATATGCTGTTGCCAATCCTGCTGATCTGCGGCAGAGCCGGTCATTACCACCTTTACCACCCCTGCCTTGTCATCATCAGAATGCCATTCAGGTTTCAATGTAATGATCTGCTTGTACAGCTCCACACAGATACGGCGGCTCATACAGACCACCATTGCCTTACCATCCAGAGCAGCAATCCGGTCTTCAAAATGTTGCACCAGATCAGCGGCAACCATCTTAAGTCGCTTATCTGCACCAACCAAAGCCTCAACAGTAGACCACTTGCGCTTCAGACGCTCCTGCTCAGTCTGGGCCTCGTCCTCGGTAAGCTCCTCAATCTCTGCATCAATCAGAGGTTTCTCTTCTTCAGACAGTTCAATGCGTGCTAGTCGGCTTTCATAGTAGATCGGAACCGTGGCGCCATCTTCAACTGCACGGCTGATGTCATAAATATCAATGTACTCACCAAAAACCGCCGGGGTGTTCACATCGTCCTTCTCAATCGGTGTGCCGGTAAACCCTATGAAAGAGGCATTGGGCAGGGCATCACGCAGGTACTTGGCAAAACCGTAGGCCACTTCTCCGGTCTTGCGTTCAATCCTGGCGCTAAAGCCGTACTGGCTGCGGTGAGCCTCGTCTGCAATCACAACCACATTACGGCGATCAGTCAGCATCGGGTATACCGTCTCGCCACTGGCCGGAGCAAACTTCTGGATGGTAGTAAAGACAACCCCGCCGGATGCCCGGTTCAGGGCCTTCTGCAGATCATCCCGGCTTTCAGCCTGAATCGGAGTTTGGCGGATCAGGTCACGACACATAGAGAATGTGCCAAAAAGCTGATCGTCCAGATCGTTACGGTCGGTAATCACAACAATGGTTGGATTTTCAAGTTTTGGATGTCGAACCAGTTGCCCGGCATAAAACGCCATCAGCAGGCTTTTACCTGATCCCTGGGTATGCCAGATAACCCCAACGCGGCGGTCGCCTTCCTGGTAACTGGTGACACCCGGCAGACCATAATCAGTAGGATCTTCCGCAACCCGGCCAGTAATGGCAACTGCCCGGATGGTAGAGGCAACAGCACGCTTTACGGCATGAAACTGATGATACCCGGCAATAATCTTGGCCAAGCCAGAACTGGTAACGCCAAACACACTGAAGTCATGGATCAGATCCAGAAAACGACGCTTCTCAAACACCCCTTCAATCAACACGGTCATTTCCGGGCTGCCTTTGGGGGCAATCTCCTTGCCGTCGGTTGTCCGCCAGGGCATAAAGCGTTCTTCATTGGCAGTCAGTGAACCTATCCGGGCTGTCAGTCCATCGGTAGTAACAAGCACCGCATTGGTTCGAAACAAAGAGGGAATCTGCGTCTTGTAGGTCTGCAACTGGTTGTAGGCACCGGTCAGCGTCGCGTTCTCATGACCGGGATTCTTCAGCTCTATCACGGCAAGCGGCAGGCCGTTGATAAACAGCACCACATCAGGGCGGCGTTTAATGCCCTGTTCAATCACGGTAAACTGATCAAGTGCCAGCCAGTCATTGGCATCAGAGTCATCAAAATCAATCAGGCGTACCTTGTCGCCCCGGATTGTTCCATCCTCTGCATAAAACTCAACATCAATCCCTTCAACCATGGCCTTATGCAGACGGCGGTTTTCCTCAATAAGTGAAGGGGTCTCAGCAGCAATAACTTTCTTCAGGGCATCGTGACGGGCTTCTGCGGGGATACGGGGATTCAGGCGGTCTATTGCGGCAGTTAAACGGCCAGGCAGGATAACATCTGAATAAGCTTCACGCTCAGGCGTGGTGCCATCCGGCCCAATCACCGCATCAGTGGCGTGGGAGTAACCAAGGCTTACCAACTGTTCAAGCAGCATGGTTTCAACTTCAGCTTCAGTGATAAAGGCCATCAAAAACTCCT
>DYNH01000058.1:0-1626 GCA_020721175.1 Trichlorobacter lovleyi
TTCCACGCAATGGAGTAACATAAAAAATATCTGCAACTGGAGGCCCTTTAAAAAAATGAATTTTTCAGTTAAAATCCAAATCATGAAATAAATTTTATGACATTACCGCCCCTTTACTACAGCGTCACTATTTTATGAAAATTTAACCTTAAGAGGCTTGGATCGCTAAAATGCAAAAAACAATTGAAAATACATCCTGGCACACCCTCTCGATTGACAAAGTCCTGGCTCTTCTTGAAACGGATCTGCCCAATGGCCTTTCTGAAGATGAAGCCCGCCGCAGGCTGTCCCTGTATGGCCCCAATGAGCTTACAGAAAAGGCGGGCAGAACCGCCTGGCAGATACTTATCGAGCAGTTTACCTCCACCATGTCACTTATACTTACCGCCGCCGCCATACTTTCCGGCCTGGTAGGTTCATTTAAAGATGCCGGTACCATCTTTGCCATAGTGATTATGTTTGCCCTTTTGGGGTTCAGTCAGGACTATCGGGCAGAAAAGGCTATCGCCGCACTGAAGAAACTGGCTGTCCCACTGGTTAGGGCACGGCGTAATGGAGTGGCAATTGAATTGCCTGCCATGGAACTGACCCCCGGAGATATTCTTCTTCTGGATGCCGGCAGTATAGCACCGGCAGATTGTCGTCTGATTGAGGCGCACGGTCTGAAGGTACAGGAAGCACTTTTGACAGGTGAATCAGAGGCAGTTGAAAAACATACCAATGCCCTGACTGAAGCAGACATTCCGCCTGGGGATCGCCGTAATATGCTTTTTATGGGCACATTAATATCTGCCGGACGTGCAGTGGCTATTGTTGCAGCAACAGGAATGCAGACTGAATTAGGCAGGATAGCAACTCTCTTGCAGCAGGTAAATCAGGAATGGACACCTCTGCAAAAGAGACTTGACAGACTTGGCAAGGTGTTGGCCCTGGTTTCTGTTGTTATAGCTGTAATTATTTTTATACTTGGGGTGCTGCGCGGAGAGGGATTCAGGGAGATGCTGCTGATGGCGGTCAGTGTGGCTGTAGCTGCCATCCCTGAGGGGTTGCCGGCAGTGGTGACCATTACCCTGGCCCTGGGAGCTCAGCGGATGTTAAGAAGGAAGGCACTGATCCGTCGTCTGCCTGCTGTTGAGACCCTGGGGGGAGTGACTGTAATCTGCAGTGACAAAACAGGCACGCTGACCCGTAACATTATGACTGTAACCGACCTGTTAAGCGCTGATCAACTTCAGGGGGGGCAAGCTTCAAACGACAGTGAACAAGGACTGAAGCAGCCCCAGAGACTTTTGTTGGTGGCTGGTCTCTTATGTAACGATGCTGTATTAAAGATTGTAGACAATCAAGAGCTAATCCTGGGAGACCCAACTGAAGGGGCACTGGTTAAGGCGGCAGCAACCAGCTCATTGCTTCGGGAAGATTTGGAGCAGATATTTCCGCGTATTGCAGAGATTCCATTTGATTCTGTTACCAAACGGATGATTACCGCACACCGGATATCTTCAGACAGTTCAGTTTTTTTGCCAATTGAAGGCTCTGATACATCAGAAAAGCTTCTGGCTGCCAAGGGCGCCCTGGACAGTATACTGGAACTTTGCAGTCACATTTTACTTGATGGAAAACAGG
>DYNH01000058.1:1726-12973 GCA_020721175.1 Trichlorobacter lovleyi
GCCCTGGACAGTATACTGGAACTTTGCAGTCACATTTTACTTGATGGAAAACAGGTAATGCTGACTGAACGGCATAAAAATATTGTCCAGCATTCGGCAGACAAACTTTCTGACAATGGCAAGAGGGTACTGGCCTTTTCGATCAGATTATTGTCAACGGAAAGTGATAACCCACTGGAGGAATATCTGCACGGCTTTACATTTATCGGCCTTACAGCGCTTGAGGACCCCCCCAGACCTGAGGCTGGCGAGGCGGTGCAACGCTGTCTTTCCGCTGGTATCAGACCAGTAATGATAACTGGCGATCATCCTCTGACTGCCCGTGCCATAGCAAGACAGGTGGGTATTGACGATAGTGCTGGGGCCCTGACAGGGGTTGAGCTGGATCGTCTTACCCCCCAGGATTTTGATAATGCTGTAAACAGGGTTTCAGTTTACGCAAGGGTTGCGCCGGAACACAAGCTGATGATTGTTGATGCCATACAGCGAAACGGCGGGGTGGCAGCAATGACCGGTGACGGTGTAAATGATGCGCCTGCCCTTAAAAAGGCGGATGTTGGTGTTGCGATGGGCAAGGTAGGAACTGATGTGGCGCGTGAAGCTTCTGATATGGTTTTGCTGGATGATAACTTTGCCACAATCGTCGCTGCGGTGGAGGAAGGTCGTACCATTTATGACAATATCCGCAAATTTGTAGTCTTTTCAGTTGCTGGCAATACAGGCAAGATATTGGCGGTTCTGCTTTTACCTTTTGCTGGTTTAAATATGCCGCTTACACCTCTGCAACTGCTGTGGCTTAATCTGCTTACCGATGGCCTGTTAGGCCTGGGGATGGGGGTAGAACGGCCTGAACCGGATGTAATGAAACGCCCGCCAATCGCATCAGACAGCCAGATATTTGACAGGCAAACCATCTATTACGTCCTGATTACAGGTTTACTGATAGGAACTTCATGTATGACTGTCAGTTTGCTGATATGGAAGTCGGGCGGTCCCTGGCAGACGGTTCTGTTTGCCTCGCTGGCTCTTGCTCAGGTGGCTCAGGCCATGTCGTTACGCTCATTTCGCAGTTCGTTCTTCAGCCTCGGACTGTTTACAAATCCTCTGCTGCTGGCAATGGCTCTATGCGTAGTATTGCTGCAAGGTCTGGTTATCTACATGCCAGCATTGCAGACATTCTTCCGCACAACTTTTCTGTCTGCCAATCAGCTTCTACTTGTAGCACTGCCTGCAATTGCAGTTTTTATACTGCTTGAAGGCAAAAAGATACTCATGAGGGCTGAAAAAAAACGCGACAGATTGTAGGATAATTGATTTAACTTGGCGTCCTTTGCGTCTTTGCGGTTCAAGTGCTTTTTATAGGTTGAATATGAAGAGGCGTACTAGGAGCCGAACTACCTTTAAAGCCGGATAACATGGCGTTGCAGCAGGGATGGTCTGCGTTGAAAATGGTGAAAAAAGGCTGTTTTGCAGGGCAGGCGGTGTTGGTTGCAGGCAGTTGTACAGATTGAATGGTCAGCGGGTCAAAAACTCTTCGGATGTGTCTCTGTTCCCCTTAAAAATCTTATCAAATCCTCTTAAATGCCTTTGACAGTCGCTCGGTTTGGGTGGTAACGGCGCGACCTCAGAAAAGCAAACTTCTATCATTCAGCTCCTTCATTGCTGCCAGAAGGCCTTGCTTCCGCTAAAGTACTATTTTATTCGAAAATGCAGCGTATTATCATTTTTCTTATAGACCTCGAATACTAAATTCGAACACGTCATTGTCGTTAAATTATTTTCTACTCCATTACATCCCATCGACGGAAATGCATTCCAATTGGCATCCCACCCGTCTAAGTAGCCGGGACAAAGGTTTTCGCTGCTAACGGGAACCTGAAAGGTATAACTGCCGCCATTAGCCGGTAGTGGATCTGTATAATACCGTTTTGAGTAATTCTGACCGCCGAAAACCCAGCTACTCAGTGCAATCAGCACTACATTTACCTTGGCATTTGTTGTGTTTATGACTTTTACATCGTAGGCGGATGCAGAATTTGTTTGGGTGACGCAATAAATAAATACCGCCAGTGTCCACAATGCAACCATCAAATTATTTTTAATCTTCATGTCAGCTCCTTTTTACTCGAAGTATTTAGGATAGTTGGGAATACATATTTTTCAATTTTTCATATAGATAGTTTATTACCAGCAAAACACCATCGTCAACTTATTTCGGTACCTTGATTGCGGTTACCTGCAAAACGGCTTTACCCGTGTCCGCTGTAACGATTGCGGTCACGAATACCTGGTTGCCTTCTCCTGCAAGCGTCGCCACTTCTGCCCTTCATACCACCAGAAACGGGTTGTGGAGTTCGGCGAGTGGTTTCTTGAATGGTTTGACCGCAACATACAATTCTTGATGAAACCCAGGCCAAGGGACTTCTTCTACGCTCACAAATCCTTTCAAAAGTTTATTACGAACAAACAGATCACTATGAATAGCAACAAAGTTCTTTGAACCTTCAAATACGTTACCGCGGACCACGAGTTCGCCAAGCTCATATTTTTCCAGTTCATCAGGGAATAGCTTCATTTTTTCAAAGCACCCTCACTTTAACAATCAAGGCGGACTAGTTTTCATTCAGAAACATACAAATCAACATCAGCTTTCAGCCAAGTGTACCGTCGTAACCAGTGATATTTCAACTGAACTATATACAGGTAAAGCAGGCTGTAACTGAGCCGGTTGTTGAAGATGCTGGATAAACCAGTTGTCAATGATTGATAGTAAGGGCGTAATGCTAAAGCATCATGCCCTTAGTTTTTTGTCGCTTGAAAGCATTGTACTTTTTTAAAAAATGATATACTTTTATTTTAAAATGATATCAATTTAATGAAAGAGGATGCCATGGCCCGAACTGTTTTGAATATTGATGACTCGCTCTATGAGCAGGCTAAAACCTGTACTGGCCTGAAAAAGAAGGTCGATGTGGTAACATATGCGCTCAAGCAACTGATTGAACAACGTGAGCTGGAAAAAATCCTGGAACTTAGAGGAAAGATTGTCTGGGAAGGCGATCTTGAGCAGATGCGGAAGGGACGTGATGGTTCTTGTTGACACGTCAATCTGGATCGACTTCTTTCAGTCACCAGACAGTCCTGCTGCTGAAAACCTTGCAAGATTGATTGTCGGCCTCAATCAGGTGAAGCTGTGCGGTATTGTATTGCAAGAGGTACTACAGGGGATCCGAGGAACGTACAACTTTGAACTTGTACAGGAGCGGCTGCTCAGATTTCCATTTGTGGATACAGACAGAGAAACCTGGCTGCAGGCTGCCATCTTGTACCGAAGTTTGCGTGCAAGAGGCATTACCGTACCCACAACAGATGCAGCCATTGCAGCACTTGCTATACAGCATAACCTGCTGCTGTTTAGTCGTGACCACCACTTTGAAATTATAGCAACGGACACAACACTCAGGCTGTATTAAGGTTAACTTATTGAGGAAGCAACAGTGATAAACAAGCTTCTGGAGCATCTTGAATTGCGGGAAGTTCCGAAGAGGCAACCGAAAACGGTCGGCAGATCCAGAACTGCATTTCAATGCCCATCGTGTTTATAGTTTTGAGTAATTCTGTACTCTTTCTTTCGGTCTGCAGCTTCTTGATTTTTTACTTATTACTAAGCTATTGGGGTTTGACCGCAACATACAATTCTTGATGAAACTCAGGCCAAGGGACTTGTTCTGCGCTCACAAATCCTTGCAAAAGTTTATTACGAACAAACAGATCACTATGAATCGCAACAAAATTCTTTGAACCTTCAAACACGCTACTGCGGACCACGAGTTCGCCAAGCTCATATTTTTCCAGTTCATCAGGGAATAGCTTCATTTTTTTCAAAACACCCTCACTTTCACAATCAAGGCGGACTGGTTTTCATTCAGGAACATGCAAATCAACATTGATGCGTTCGCAAAAACTCAAAAATCACCTGTTTTTTGCCTCGTAACATACTGATATTACTGAAGCTCAAAAACTCAAAATCGAGAATTTGCGAGGGCATCAACATTAGCTTTCAGCCGACAGTCAGCACCTAGCACAACCGCATGATATTGCGTATAAAAGTCATCTCCGCCAAAACACTTTAAAGCATAATTATGTGATGCCAAGGAAAGTCGTTTCAGGAGAGTACGATCATTATTCAGCCAGACTATGGCCTCAAACAACGCCGAGACCACCACAGCTTCATCATCAGCAGGTAGCAGCCAGCCGTTTTCCTGGTGTCTGATATGCTCCGGTATGCCGCCCACTGCGGTACAGACCGGTACACAGCCCTGGGCCATACCCTCCATAACGGTCAAAGGGAATCCTTCACGACTGGAGGTGATCACAATCAAATGAGCTGCAGCATAGATATCAGACAATGTAGCAGTATCGCCAATATGACCTGCAACAGTGCAGTACTCTTCATCACCTGAATCAAGACTATCAGCGCCAGCTCCCACCAGCATAAAGTTTACCTGCAATCCTTCTTGCATACAGCGCCGGGCGGTTCGCCCAATCAGATGCACCCGCTTTTCCTCGCTACCACGACCAACAAATAACACCTGCAAGGGCCTGTTCCATTTTTTGACAGGTATTGCTGACGGCACTGGTACACGATTAGGAATCAGCACTATCCGTTCAGCCAGTGCAGCATCAAGACCAGATTCAGCGTACTGCTGTACAAGATCATGTCTGGTCTGCTGATTGATCGCCACCCGGCAGTCCAGCCTTGTAACTGACGGAAGTGTATAAGTTTCAACTCCTCCGCCAAAGGCATGAACCAGATCAATACAACGGACATTGGGTTTTAAAAACGGCAGAAGCAGAGCATAAAACAGACTGTTAGAACCGAAAACAACCGGCTGTTTATGGCGATTTATGAAGCCGGCAGCAATACCTGCACTAAATGGATACAGGTATTTGCAGATTGGCCATAAATTGAACAATCTGGCGCCTTGATCAAAGAGGCTATAGAAATCGCGTGAGGAGGACTTCTTGGTGAAAACAACCCAGGGTTTTTGACTATTGAAGCAGTTTACGATATCTGAATGTACCCGCTCAGCGCCACCTGTATGAAAAAAAGGAAAGAAAAAAAACAGGCCAGAACGGTTTACAGCCGGTATAAAAGCACCCCAAAAAGCAGAAAGGCGCACAATCAGTCTGATTAAAGGGGTGCGGCTAAGTTGCAGGGCCAGCATATCCCGATTGTCATCCGGCCAGTTACCTGTCAGGAGTCGAAACACCTTTTTTGCCAGAAGACGTACAAGATCACGACCTAGACTTAAGGTTACCTGCCAGGCGAATCTTCCCCATCTATTTTGACGTAATGACTTGGCTAAAAAATGTTTTTTACTTCTGATCTGTTGATATTCTGAAGGAAATCCTAGTTGTTGCGAAGTCAGTGAACCAGGGGTCAGACGATAGTATAGAAGTTGTTTTTCAAGTTTGGCAAAACAGACACCATCAGCAGCAAGTCTCAACCAGAGGTCGTAGTCCTCTGTCACTCCTGGTTGACAGATATAACCACAACCGCGCAGCAGATCCGCGCGGAGCATTACTGAAGAATTGCCAATACAGTTTGCCCTGGGCAAAAAATTTCTGATCTGCATGGATGTTATGTTATTCCAGTCATCATCCCAGCGTCCCTGAGACCTTCCCTCCTCATCAACCAGTATGACTCTGGAGGCGACAACTCCGCATTCAGGGTGCTGCTTAAGGTACTCCACCTGATACATCAATCGTTCCGGATGACTGACATCATCACTGTCCATCATTGCAAAAAATTTGCCACGGGCTGCACAAACAGCGCTATTTCGAGCAGCAATCACTCCCTGGTTGCTCTCATGTCTTATTACCACCAATCGGGAATCTGTATATCTGGCAAGTATGGCAGGTGTGGCATCAGTAGAACCGTCATCAACAACTATCAGTTCAAAGTTATGAAAACTCTGTCCAAGAATGCTGTCAATCGCCTGTTGCAGAAAGCGTTTGCCATTGTAGACCGGCATCAGAACAGAAATAAGTGGAACTGGCATCACAGACGCACCCAGCTTCCCGGAACAAGATCGCCTGTATATATCCTGGTGTCAGCAAACCAGCGGGAGGGGGCAATCACCATTTTGTGCGGAGATTTGTTCAGCCAGGCTCCCCACCAACTGAAGCTGCTGTTAGCTATAATCTGGTGAGCGCAGCAAGAGATCATCATCAGTTCCTCGGCTGGACTTCTCAAGCCGAAATCTGCTGCAAGCCGGAACGGTTGCCCAATATCCAGATGCTCAAGACACCAGGCAGGGTCATCAGAGAACACAATTAAACGGGAATCAGGATGATGTTGCAGTAGTATACCAACAGCCTTACGGTAATAATCGCGGGAACAGGTGCCGTGAAATCTGGCTGCTGCCGGATTGGTAATATAGTCTCCTCTCCTGACATGCAAGGCCACAGTGGAATCAGGTAGTGAGGAAACTGATTCAAGCCAGGTCTTGCTTGCTTGCTTGAGTCTTAACTCCTGTTGAAGCAAGGGGGCAATCTCTCCAAAATATCGTTCCGACTGCCAGAAGCCTTCCAAAGCACAACTGAAAGGCGCCTTAAGGATTAATGGATCAAACCGGCAGGACTGCTCTCTCAGCACAATATAGCCAAATCCAGGCAGACCAGCCTTCAGTAGTTGACGATTAAGTACCGCCTTATATTTTCCGCAGGGCTTACGGTCTGTGTCAGAAATTATGGAGGCATTAATACAGAGAGAAGACAGCTCAAAGTTGCGCCTAGTATCCCCTGGTTCGGGATGTTCCAGTCGTGAAAGATCAAGACGCAATTCAACACCATGACGTTCAGCCAGTGCCCGGCCTGTTGCATATTGAAAAAGCTGATTTCCCAAACCACCATTCAGCAGGACTGTAATCACATCAGCTCCACCTTTTTGTTATTCCATAAAAGCTACCCATATATCTGCGAACAGTTTTCACTCCGCATTCCGAATCAGACGTTCCAGACGCATGTTGACCATAACAACTGAAAACAGATAGACCGCTGAAGCAACCACAAAGGCAGCAGCCATTCCGACTACACCATGATGAATAACCAGATAGATACCAGCCCCAAGCAGCACCAGTGAATGAACACCTTTTGGCAAAAGATAGATGCCAGGACGGTTGGCACACATTCCTTTCAAGGTCATCAACTGTCCAATCTGCCACAAGGAAAGACCAAGCACCAACATCCAGAGCAGACCGGAATGTCGTGCAAATTCGTCTGTTGTCAGCAACAGGGCAACAGGACGGGCCAGCAACACTGTTAAAACTATTCCTACCCCTGAACAGATAGTAGCTACAAGCATTGTGCGTGCAAGCAGGTGCCTGACTTCAAGCCGCTGGAATACACTCGTCATTGTTCCTGCCCGTTCATAAATAATAGGAACCATCAGTTGATTGATGATTGCAAACAGCAGATTGACAGGAGAGGCAGCGATCTGAAACAGGGCTGCATAAATCCCGACAGCGTCAGCTCCCGCAGTTAACTGAAGCACCCAGCGATCCGCATACAGGGTAATTACAGTAAACGGAGCATAACCTATAAAAGGAAGTACAAATGCAATAAACTCATGCTTGGCCTGAACTAACTGGCTTTCTTCCGGCATACTTTCCAGAAGACTTAACTGGTTTTTCTGACAGATGAACCTTTGGTACTGCCATAAAACTGTTAACAATGTGCCAGCAGTATATCCTGCCAGTGCAGCCAAGCCAGTGCCAAACAGCATGACTGCCAAAATAGCACAGCCTATTCTTAACCAGACATCACTAATCTGGGCAACGGTGGCAAACTTGCGGTCACGGGCAGCGTTCTGCCAGGCCAGGAATGAAACGCCGATTCCGCTGATCGTGCCGTATACAAGCCCCCAGAAGGTAATCCCGCCCCATAGACTGTCCTTAAGATGATAAACTACAAATGGTACAACAGTAACCAGAGGAATAAGAGCAACAAGCAGACGGGCATGAATACGGCGCAAGACCCCAAAATAGACCATGCCTTTGCCAGAGTCGCGGTATGGTGAATAAAATCGTGCTGCTGAATTTGAGATTGGATTGTGCAGGAAAGTGGTCAGAAAGCCAGCAATGCTTAACCCTAGCGCCATAAGACCATAACCGGAAGGGCCAAGCATGTTCGTCAGCAATTTAATCCCAAAGAGTCCCCCCAGAAAAGCAGCAGCGTGTCCGGTTAATATCCAGAGTAACTCACCCTGGATTCTGCGCGTCTTTTGCAAAAAAGAGAGCATTGCAGACACGTTAAACCGGTTAAGAAACATACTTCATCATAGAATATACCTATATACGGGAGTGAAATGCGTATTTAATGTCTACGTAAACCGCATTAAGATGCCGTTTGCAGTATACATGAATCTGCAAATTTTGGGTATATACAGGATCTCCCCGGAAACGGTGATGTCCGTATATAGTTGACATAAATTGCATAACCAGCAGTAATTACATACAGTTACATTGTTTTCTGCGCTTTTATTATAACCATTTGATCTGGTTGATAATTTTATGATTTATGTCAACAAAATGCCGACACCACCCAAAATACCTGGTCTGTTTGATATTGTTTCTTTTTCAATATCAGTTGAAAACTCCTGGGGTCGAAACTTCAATTTTTCTACTTCTTCATTGATAATTGATGAAATCAGAAGCTTTGCAACCTTGGCATCTTCCATCATGTATTTAAAAACAACATCATATATTGGATTGGCTATCTGCATTGCTTTTTACCTCGTTAATTTCTCTTTGTTTCCACGAGCATTGCCTTCAGATGCAACCACATTTGACTTGGGAACAGGAGACTTTACAATATCACAATATCCAAAAGTCCTATGAAGATATACTTCAAACGGCATGAAATTACTGTTTTCATTGACGCTATAGGTCATAGTGGTCTCGTTCCCACGCGCTGCGTGGGAATGCAGTTACGGCGCGCTGCGCCGCGTATATGAGGCATGAGTGCTTCTCCATTGCCAAAGGGGCAAGGCATGCCTTGCCCCTACATAAACCGCATTAATATACCGTTTTCAGTATAGTATTACGTGATATATGGGTTGTCAAAACCACCTGGGACACGCTCCCCGATGAAGAGCCTTCGCTTCAGCCGCCAAATAAACCCAGTACGGTTTTTCATTCAAGACGAGAGATAGCAAAGCTTACCGAATCACGATCTGTTCCAATGTCTTGTCCATGATTATAGCATATAACACAACACTTTAAGTTATTTTGTAATGCATCCTTAAAAGACAAAGCAGACTATGCCGATATAAAACGATGCATATCTGAAAGTTAGAGAAGCACTTCGAGACTAGACGCTGCTGCTTGGCTGAAGATATAGCACTGACAAGGGAAGAAGCTATATGAAGTTTTTACTTGGTACTTCAGCATTGGTGAAGTTGTTTCATATAAAATCTGGCACTAAAATTATCGCTCAATTCGTAGAAAATTCGAGCCTCTTGCAAAGGTCACCAATTCTGTCATTCCCGAGGGTGTAATTGGGGATCTGGTTTGCTATCGCCTGAACAACCATATCCCCTCGATGATGGCAATCTTTTTGAAAGAACCTCATTCATCTTCAGAAATGTTGTAAATATACATTTTTACCCCTGCTGCGGCAACAGATAACGGCAAAAGGGCAGGTATTAAAGGCTAATGGTGGAAAGGCAGGCTACTACAACTTCGGCTTTGCACCATACCCCTTTTGGTGTGGCCGTTATTGTTGAAGCTGCCGTGTTACAGATATATAAAGATTAGTTGATTTATAGGGTTAAGCCCTATAATATTGAACCGAAGTTGAACCAAATGAGGGCTGGTGGTGCGGATATACAATGAAAAACAGAAGATACAAAAGTGCGGCGATGACGGCCACTTATGAAACGGCGGAAGGAATGCGCAAAGCCAGGCTTATTGATGCAAAAATAATGCGGGAATTTGACAAAGATTGTCTAACGCCGGTCAGCGATCTGACCCCATCTGAAGTTAATGAGACACGCTTTAAAACAGGCGTTAGTCAAACAGTTTTACCTATCATCTCCATGTATCCCCTGCAAATGGGAACAAGGTAAAAACATCCGAGCGACCCGGCACTAAAACTCCTTAACCTTATTCGCGTAAAAGGGCTTGATTCAATAGATTAGCTTCGTAATTCATTTCGTGTAAGCCGGTTCAAGTGCAGCGGAACCGGCCAGGTTTTGCCGGATGCGCTTTGCTTCATCCGGCCTACATTGTGCAAGATTTTTTACAAGGCAAGAATGATGAACTTGATGATTTGCGGTTGAAATTTTCGTCCGCAAAATTTTCAAAAACAAGATCGCTGTCAAACAATTCGCAAAGCATCAACTTTATAAAACCGGTGAATGTAATGACTAAATTAAAAGAGCTGGCTATTCAGGACATCAATAGTTTTAATTCCATAGAAATGGCAAAAGTTTATGAATTTATCTGTTTAATAAAAGATAAAAAACAGGCTTTACCCACAAAAAACGATGCATATTTAAAAGTAAGAGAGGCACTCCAAGCCTGTTCAGGTTCTTTTTCAGAGGATATATCACGGTCTAGGGAAGAGACTTTATGAAGTTCTTCTTTGACACATCAGCACTGGTGAAGTTTTTCCACGTTGAAATCGGCTCTGAAATAGTTACTCAAATTATGGAGCATCCCGCTTCTGAAATATGGATGTCAGAGCTGGCACGTCTTGAATTTACGAGTGCTCTTTACCGTCGTTATCGTAACAAAACACTTGATGAGATTAGATTACACACAGCGTTAATGTTTTTTGATCAGCAGTTGACTAACTTTAATGTTGAGCCAGTGAACCAGGTGGTGTTAGATGAGGCTGGTCTGCTTCTAAAAAAATATGGAAAAGAATATGGTTTAAGAACTCTTGATGCACTTCATCTGGCAACCCACAGCCTTATATCAGAACAGGGTTGGTGTTTTGTTACATCTGATACAATTTTAGCTGATGTCTCACAATTGGCAGGATTTTTATTGCTTAACCCGTTGAATGCAAATGACATTGACTTACCTTCATGGATTGCCTCTCATTTGTAAAGACTTTTCATGAGATACGTATTAAAAAGCTTTTTACCTCTGCTGCGGCAACAGATAACGGCAAAAGGGCAGGTATCAAAGGCTAATGGTGGAAAGGCAGGCTACTACAACTTCGGCTTTACACCGT
>DYNH01000059.1 GCA_020721175.1 Trichlorobacter lovleyi
AAAATCAAAGTTGGTTGTTTTTTCTGTTTTATGATTGTCAGTGTTTTGTCTCATGGCTAAAAGAAATATACGGAAATTTTCTGTATGTCAACACAGAAAATACCGTACCACCCCCATCTGATTTTAAATGTACACAGTATTTTATATTTTACTCTAATAATCAGCATGTTACCTAATTAGACCACCCTTAAATGAATACAAAGCACTCATGCAACAGGGGGTAGTCTTAAAAAGGATAAAAAAATGACCGTACAAGAACGTTTAAAATTAGTAAGAGAAACACACGGAAAAACACAAAAAGAAATGGCGCTTATCTTAGGTATAAGCCCAAGAACATGGCAGGATTATGAAGGGGGTGTTAATGTCCCAGGCTGGAAGGTACTTGAAGGGCTTGCGGGCTTGCGATTCAATGCAAATTGGATACTTACAGGTAAGGGGGATTTAGAAATAAAATACCCTGAAACTGAGACAGAAGAACACTTAGTGCTGAGAGACTGCTTGATGAAGATATATGTGTCTGGCAAAATCCCCTTATATGAAAATAATGATAAAACTGGTTATGTTATAGGTGAACCCAATTCTTGTTTAAGTGATAGAGCCTTAATGCGGTATGTAAGAGGAGAATATCTGCCGAATCAAGATGAACTTGATTTTTTGTGCAAATTAGCAGGTGACTGGAATTTTAAAGAAAAGCGGGCAAGTGAACTCATTGAAAAGAAAGAATTTGAAGAAAGAAAACAGATAATTGAGCGAAACAATCTGAATAAAAAAATGAAAGCATTAAAGAAAACTGGAAATAGAATTGCGGTAGAATTGTTAAAAGAGGTTACAACAGAAATTGAAGAGGAATTATATTCGTCTGCAATCAAGCTTGAACCGGCAAGAAAAGCTGAACTTCTTGCACTGGTATATGACTATGCAGCAGAGAGTGAAGAGAACCAGGAGAACATCAAAGAGCATGTACAAAGGTTACTGCGATTGATACGCGATTGACCACTAAAAGGCGGTAAATTTACAAAAGATTATGTTGCACTAAAATGCCCGTTTGCATCCGATTTGCAAAAGATTATGTTGCTTTCCCTGTTTTTTGCCGAAACAGTTTTTTCAATCACTCAATAGCCTTCAAACCCGCATAACTCCTGAACCTATCCCACGAAGGCCCGCCTCGATATGCATCATCCCAGATAAAGGACTTGCATAAGATGTAGTAGCTTCCTCACAGTGGATATCTTGATTCTTTTGCGGCTGATATATGCTGCGAAAGCCTTTTATTAACATTATCAACCTTCCCGATATATCTGATGACATCAGGTTCTCTAGGGTCTGACAAGCCATATATATAATATTGTCTTCATTTAAGCCTCATCTTATTATTGTACATATCACAAAAATTGCATATATATTACCATAAGTCCCTTTAAAATCAAGCTGGATCAGACTGTGTCAGTCAGAATCAAACAAATGTTCATGCAGCCTTTGATTGAAAAGGGAGCCCCCTAGGGGGCGGACGGGCGGCAGGTACCGGAGAAAATCGAGAGCCGTGAGGTAGTCTTGCCGGTAGTGAAAATTCCGTCTTGCAGTGGCTGAATCTGGTCTATGAAATGCTGGATATCTTGAGGTGATAAAAAAAAGGTGTCCTTTTGCCAGACACCCCCCTATTCGCTGATCACTGTTGATCTACTTCCTGCATCGTGCCATGCAGTGCCTTCATTGCCGTTTCCGGTTCCCGGTCAAAAATAGTCAACAGAGCCGCAGCCGCGCCGGTAGGATTGCGCCGGTGCTGCTCCCAGTTCTGCACTGTCTTTACCTTAACGCCGATCATGGCGGCGAACATGGCCTGTGACAGACCGGTTTTCTCCCGCACAACCTTCACGTCCGGTGTCTCCACGGTAAAGACACGGGATGGTTGCATCTCTCCCTTGGCAATGGCTACCGCCTCTTGCAAGCTCTGATGTAATTGGTCAAATAGTTCCTTATCCATTGCGTTCCAACTCCTTTACCAGCGCCTTGAGCAATGCTGTCTGCTCCGGTTCCAGATTTTCTTTCTTGGCCTTGGTGTATGCCAGCAGCATGTAGGTCTTGTGCTTCGATGTCTGCCAGTAGTAGATCAGCCGCGCCCCGCCACGCTTACCTTTGCCAGGCAAAGCAAAGCGAAGTTTGCGAATCCCGCCGCCCTTTGGTATCAGGTCGCCTGCTTGCGGATTCTTGGCTATATCATCTTGCAGCAGACGATAATCGTCATCTGTCAGCAGCTCTGTAATCAGCTTGGTGAATACCGGGGTTTCAATAAATTCCATGATGTTCTGATTATCCGCCAATGGCGGATAAAGTCAAGAAAAGTTTGGTTAATAGAAAATATCCTCTCTCTATCAAAGCAAGCATAAAAAGCTCGCTAGCCCACATACCATCAGGCCTAGCGGGCTTTTTGTCTATCAGGGAGCCCCCCCTCTGGGGGGCGGCTTTCTGAAGGGGGGGAGCGAAACCGACATTGCTGCCCTCGAAGCCGAAATCGACCGCCTCGTGTACCAGTTATACAACCTGACCGATGAAGAAATCGCTGTGGTGGAGGGGAAACCATGAGTCACCACAAAATCTCTAAAACCAGGCCTTCAATACCGGCACCATCTTTTGCACCCGCTCAGCCCATGCTCACCGATCTCCGAGAGATGATTGCGCAGGCTCGCAAAAGTGTCGCCCGAACCATTGATTCCGGCCTGACACTACTGTACTGGCAGATCGGTGAACGAATCAGATTGGAAATACTGAAAGAACAACGGGCTGAATATGGAGCAAACATTTTGCAGACCCTTTCTGCAAAATTACAGCTTGAATTCGGAAACGGTTTTGCTGAAAAAAATCTTCGGAGAATGGTTCAATTGCAGCAGCGATTCTGCGGGAGATGGATTCGTTCATTTTGGAGTTGGGAGTAGGGTTTGCTTTTCTGGAGCGGCAAAAGCGGATAACCGTCGACGGAGTTGATCATTACCTTGACCTGCTGTTCTACCACCGTAATCTGCGCCGTCTTGTGGCGATTGAACTGAAGCATTGTTACTCTAACCCTGTTTTGACGTCCTCCCTATTAAGTTGGCTGGCATACTCTCAAGCCTATAAAGCAGGTACAGGGTCTTCCAGGTTTCCCCAAATATCACATTTACACTTCGATTTATAAATAGTAATTCCAACCTGTTATATAGAATTTAAATTTGACAGTTGCTGAATACTTTTAGAAGATGCTTAACAAACAATTACTTTTGCCGATAAAAGACTAAATGATGATTTTCATAAATATCAAGAAAGGAGGTGAAAACAATGGACGCAGTACAGATTACGATAATGCCAGCTTTACCCACGAATCCTGGAATGGCATCAATGGCAGCTTTAAGTGAAGAATTAACTAATGCAGAAAGTACAATTGGTACTTTTGACAGTTTAATTACAAAAGCAATTTTGGAATTTGATACAAAAGAGATTATTGGTGACATTAAATTGACTGATGGCGTGAAGTCAGAACAACTGTTTCCTGAAAACCCGGAACAAACAACTGACACATCATTAAACCAATTTTCACTGTTACAACTCCAGTTATCAGCAGCACAAACGATACTTCCAACATTGCAGCAGGCAGAACAGCATCTAGGCAACTGCAATAACGAAGAGCACAAAACGTTAGACATAAGGACAATAACATCTGTATCTGAAGCTAATTATGACTTGAATAAAACAGTGCCAACAGAGAATCAGTCTACTGAAGTTGCTTCTCGCACCGACCAAACCCAAAACACAGTAACGTCAAATACTGTTCCTTTGGGTACGAAAGCCATTACTGACATTACAAGCACGAAAGAAAACAAATCTTCAGAACTGCCAGTCAACAATACTGTAGCGGACATAAAAACCGCAACAGTCGAAAACAAATCTTCAGGACTGCCAGTCAACAATACTTTAGCGAACACAAAAACCGCACCAGTCGAAAACAAATCTTCAGGGCTGCCAGTCAACAATACTGTAGCGGACATAAAAACCGCAACAGTCGAAAACAAATCTTCAGGACTGCCAGTCAACAATACTTTAGCGAACACAAAAACCGCACCAGTCGAAAACAAATCTTCAGGGCTGCCAGTCAACAATACTGTAGCGGACATAAAAACCGCAACAGTCGAAAACAAATCTTCAGGACTGCCAGTCAACAATACTTTAGCGAACACAAAAACCGCACCAGTCGAAAACAAATCTTCAGGGAAGGAATTATTGGCTAAAAATCATACTGATATCAATTTGATATCAGAATCTGCATCTCAAAAATTGTCATCAGTCAGTACAGATATCAAAACAGAGTTATCCGTCACCACAAATGGCCAAATTATGATATCTGACGACAAACCGTTGATGCCTGTAGCAACAGAAAATAATAGAGCAAGTAGTCAGACTCCGCAAATCGGGATTGAAACACCACTGGTTAAAGTTGCAGTTTCAGCACCAACAGAATTACAAAAAGCAGTTGAAATGCAATCTTTATCAAATGAGACTCCAACTATTACCAAAAGCAATAGTACTAGTATCTTAAACCAGCAAAGTTCAAATCCTTTTGCCGATATCACCATGTCTTCTAGCGACACTCCAGACAATGGTGAATCTTCATCTGATTCTGAACATCAACAAGGAACTCAGAAGTTAATTAAAACATCAACAGCCAACCCGGCAGTTACAGAAAATATTGCATCAGCTTCTAATGCAGAAACCTCTTTAATTATTGATCAGAATGATCATCAGATTGTTAACCATCAGTTAAGAGGCAATTTGAATTCTATGCCTATTGATGAGTTCTCCGCAGAAGCACCAAAGGCAATTGTGCCGGAGCAGATTGGCAGGCAGGTGCTGGAACGTCTGAACAGCCATGAGATTAAACAAGGTAATGACCAGATTAGCTTTAAACTGTCTCCAGAAAATCTTGGCAACCTGCAGTTGACAATGAGAATGGAAGATCAGAGGCTTAAGCTTGAAATTGTCGCAGAAAACCGTGAAGTAAGAAATGCCCTGCTTACACAGGCCGACGATCTGAAGGAATCCCTTGCAAAACAAAATATTAAGGTGGATTCTTTTGATGTTACAACTAGCAATGGAGGTAACCTTTCTCAACAATCACGTAACTGGAAAAACGGCACTACTGAGTATCAACCGTATCAACCCCAATATGCCAGCAGACTGGCAAATACTACCGGAACAATTGAAACGCCGTTACGTTACTTTGCAACACAGTATCAATCTACAATAGATGTAAGATTTTAAAGAAGGGAGGTGAATGACGTATGAGTACGGCAATTACAGGAACTACCGCTACAACAGCATCATATGCAGCGGATGCCATGAAAAAATCAATCGGGATGAACAAAGATGACTTTCTCAAACTTTTCATTACGGAATTACAGCACCAAGACCCCATGGATCCGATGGATCCCACAGAAATGCTAGGGCAACTTGCCCAACTGACCCAGGTTGAACAGGCATACAATACAACCGCAGCACTTGAAAAATTACTGGTCTCCCAGGACAACAGCCTGGCCATGACATCTGTTTCTCTTATAGGTAAGGAAGTAACTGCATCTGGCAGTCAGGTGGGGTTTGACGGCAGCAACCCTGCAGAGCTTAGCTTTCAGATGCCGGCTGCAACAAATGCCGCAACAGTAAGAATTACAAACTCTGCCGGCCAGACTGTCCGCACAGTCAATCTTGGGGATTTAGCAGCAGGGAACGGTACATATCAATGGGATGGCAAGGACGGACAAGGAAATTCATTACTAGCCGGAGCATATAGCTTTTCAGTCACAGGAAATGATGCGCTTGGAAACACTCTGGCAGGCACCAGCCAAATCAACGGAACAGTTGATGGTGTAGAGTTTAAGAACGGCATTGCATATCTTAAAATCGGTTCTGTGTCAGTTCCATTTACAGACGTAACTAGCGTCAAAGGCTGATGAGTAACATAGACCAGGTATATTTTCCAAACCCTGTTGGTAAAATTACTCAACCAACAAGAACCCAGCCATCTAAAACAAAAGCTAGTGATATAAGCTTTGAAAATGTACTGGAACAATCCAGGTGGGTTAAATTTTCCCAACACGCCCAGGAACGCCTTAAGGCAAGAAACATCAGCTTCAGCAGTGAACAACTTCAACAACTTGAAGGAGCAGTCAACAACGTTGCCCAGAAAGGCTGCAAGGATTCTCTGGTAATGATGGGTGATGCAGCACTTGTTATCAGCGTAAAAAACAGGACTGTAGTAACCGCTATGGACAGAAATCAGATCAAGGGCAATGTCTTTACCAATATTGATTCAGCAGTAGTTATCTAAATTAGATTTAAAGGGCTGGTCCTCTTGAGGGAGCCCCGGATATGCCGACCGATTGACGCATCTCCACCATAAAACAGGAGGCAAGATAATGAGTATCACATCAGCAATGTTTACAGGGGTTTCAGGCCTTTTGGCCAACGCCGAAGGGATTAACGTAATAGGTAATAACCTTGCAAACGTCAATACTATAGGATTTAAATCAGGAAGAATGTTATTTTCTGACATGCTGTCAGCAGATATTGGAAACAGCTCCCAAATTGGTCGCGGAACGCAGATTCAGAAGGTTGATAATGTTTTTGGACAAGGTTCATTTGAAAGTACAGAACTGGTAACAGATCTTGCTATACAGGGAAGTTCCTTTTTTGCCCTGGGAGATCCTGGTTCTGTAGCCGGAACGCCTGTAACAGGTGATGCAGCCTATTATACACGGGCAGGGGCATTCAGGATGATGCCGGATTCATCTGCGACCCCACCAACTGACAATTATCTGTGTAACCCTGATGGTTATCGCTTGCTAGACGTTGATGGTAACCCGATTATGATAACCCTTCCGGCTGATCCTCCTGCTGCTGACGAATTTATCAAGATCACCAAAATTGATTCCGATGGCAAGATTCAGTTGCTTAGGGGCGACGGCACAACCACATATTATGATGGCAACCCTACAGCCGGCACCAATGATCCTACTGCAGCAAAGAGGATCGGCACAATGCTGATTCCCAATCCGGCTGCACTAGTCAAGGTTGGGGGTACACTCTTTAAGGCCTCAGACCCGTCAACAGGCATCACCTCAGCAAACGTCACTTTCAGTGCTACATACAACTCTGCGGATAACAAACCAACATCCGAAAAACTTTTTTCTAACTCACTTGAGCAGAGTAACGTTGATATGGCCGGCCAGTTTGTCAAGATGATACTGACCCAAAGGGCATATTCTGCAAATTCAAAGACCATTACAACTGCCGACGAGATGACTCAGGAGGTTCTTAATCTCAAGCGATAATCTTGCTGACAGTCAATTAAACTAACAAGCTCCCGTATCTGCATACAGACGCAGTTACGGGAGCTTGTTTTTATAAAGTATTGTGGAAGTCTAGCTGCAAGTTGTTGCAAAAACCAAATTTTAGTTTTAAATATGTTACGCTGTGCAGTCCACAGATATACATGGAGGAAAGAATGGCAAAAGAAGAACAAACAGCAGCCGATGCCCCGCAAGAAGGCGGCAGCAAAAAGAAGCTATTCATAATCATAGGTGCAGCGGTACTGGTGCTGGTTATTGCCGGAATTGTTGTATTCATGATGATGGGTAAAGGGGACAAGAAGAAAAAAGAAGGGGCTGATGCCCATGGTACCCCAGCAGTAGCAGAAGGGGGACATGGAGCTGCAGCGCCTGCCGCAGATGGACATGGGGCCGCTGGTGCATCTGGCGCTTCCACAGTATTTTCTTTAGAACCTTTTATTGTAAACATCTATGATGGCCAGGAACTTCGTTATCTAAAGGTCAAGATTGAACTGGAAATGAGCAACCCGGCGGTTAAACCCGAACTGGACGGACGGCTTGCAGCGATCCGTGATGCAATCCTGGTTGTATTGACTACCAAAACCCTGCAGGATGTTCAGGACTCACAGGGCAAAAATCAGTTAAAAGAAGAAATTCTGACTTCCATCAGCAAGATAGTAGCTCAGGGAAAGGTCAACAAGGTCTATTTTACAGACTTTGTTGTCCAGTAACAGGGGATAATTCAGGTGGCCATGGAGAAGATTCTAAGTAAAGCCGAGATTGAAGCCCTGTTAAATGCGGTCTTCGATGGTCGTATTGAGCCTGAAAAGGAACTTGCCAAGGCCGAGGGCAGTGCAGTCAGTTATGATCTCTTTAATACAGAGGCATTTCGAGGCTTTGTCCCCAATCTTGATATTATTTACGACGGTTATATCCGATTCAACCGGATCACACTATCTAACCGTCTCCGCAAGTCTGTAGAGATCAAAAAGGTAGGGGCACGTTCTTATAAATTTGATGATTTTCTACAAACGCTGCCATCTCCAGTCTGTATGGCTATCTTTAAACTTGATCCTCTTAAAGGGGCTGCCCTTGTTGCATTGGACAGTTCTCTGGCTTACTGCATTGTAGACAGCGTTCTTGGGGGTACCAGTCGCACTACTATCGCATTAAATCGTCTGTTTACCAACCTTGAACTCCGGCTGGTAGAAACCGTACTGATTGACGTACTGGCTGATCTGGAAAAGGCATGGTCCCCTTTGTATCCTGCAAAGTTAAGCTTGTTACGCATGGAAATGAACCCCAGGCTTGTAACAATTGTTCCGCCTGAATATCAGGTGGTCACCATGACAATCAAGGTACATATCGAAGATACAGTCGGCACAATGATCTTTGTAGTACCTATAATGACTATTGAGCCTATCAGGGACAAGCTGAAGGAAGGAATGCAGTTTGACCTGATGGCAATAGATCCCCAGTGGTCTTACCGCCTGTCTTCTGAGATACTTGATGCGCCGCTGGAGCTGTCAGTTGAACTTGGTAATTCAACCATATCACTGAGAGAGCTGCTTGAACTGGAAGCAGGGGACACCATCATGCTGGACAAACCATGCACCAGTGAGCTACTTGTAAAAATTGAAGGAGTGCCAAAATATCAGGCTATCCCAGGTACAAGGCATGGTAACAAAGCAATGCAGATTAGCGATATCCTGTCAAATATGAGGAATAAACATGGAAGACAAGCTTGAACATGCTGAATCGGAACAGGAACGTAAGAATCTTGAATTCATCCTCGATATTCCTTTACAGGTTACGGTGGAACTGGGCCGCACCAGACTGCTGGTAAAGGATATTCTGCAACTGAATCAGGGGGCCGTTGTAGAGCTCACAAAACTGGCAGGAGAACCCCTTGATATCTTTGTAAATTCAAAATTGGTAGCTCGTGGTGAAGCAGTGGTTGTTAATGAAAAATTCGGAGTTCGCCTGGTGGATATTGTCACACCAAATGAACGGGTCGAGAAGATTCTGTGATCAGGTGCCTTCCTCCCTGGCTGTTTTTGCTATTGCCAGCGATGGCTCAAGGGGCGGAAGCGCAGACTGGCGGTAAGGATTTCAATTTTTTCTACAGCTTTTTTCAGATGATTGCTGCTCTATCTATCGTCGTAGGATTGATTCTGCTGATTTTCTATCTATCCACAAGATTTTTGCGTAAAATTCCGGCGTTAAAACCAGCAAATCAGCATATAAGGGTTCTTGAGATCAAGTCAATGGGGCCTCGCAAGGCCCTCATACTAATCGAAATCAGTGGAGAATATCTGTTACTTTCCAGTAGCGGCGACCAGCTTGTGCTGATCAAACAGATTAATATGCTGGAAAATATTGAACCACTTGACGAATCTGTTGTGCTGCCTTCGTTTTTATCCGTTTTGAAGCGGGCAAGCCTTTACAATTGACAGGCAGTTTTAAATCTATGACCACTTTCATGCACAAAAGGATATGGCTGATAGCCTTTCTGACGTTTACTGTTATGGCTGGATATTTTTCATCTGCCCTGGCTGAAACGCTTCCTTTGCCTTCACTCAACATTGGTGTTGGCACCGCAACAAAACCTGGAGAAGTCGCAACGACCATCCAGATTTTTCTTCTGCTGACGATCCTTTCTCTGGCCCCTGGCCTGTTGATTATGACTACTTCTTTTACCAGAATTGTTGTGGTGCTTTCATTTCTTCGCACGGCTCTAGGCACCCAGCAGGCCCCATCAAACCAGATTATACTTGCTTTATCTCTGTTTCTTACCTTTTTTATTATGACCCCGGTCTGGCAGCAGATTAACGCCGATGCTTACCAGCCCTTCAAGGCTGGCACTATCTCTCAGGAACAGGCATTTGAAAAAGCTGTGAAACCGGTTCGTAAATTTATGTTATCCCAGACAAGAGAAAAGGATCTGGGCCTGTTTGTAAGCCTTTCAAAGCAATCACGTCCCAAAAATGCAGATGACATACCTACCATTACCATTATACCTGCTTTTATGATCTCTGAACTGCGTACCGCCTTCCAGATCGGCTTCCTGATCTACATTCCTTTTATAGTGGTGGATATGGTTGTTGCCTCTGTACTGATGTCAATGGGTATGATGATGCTTCCTCCGGTCATGATATCGCTTCCGTTTAAAATCCTGCTTTTTGTTCTGGTTGACGGGTGGGGACTCGTAATCGGTTCGTTGGTAAAAAGCTTCGGCTAGAAAGGAATCAGATGACTCCAGAACTCGTTGTTCAATTAGCCCGCAGAAGTTTTGAGGCTACATTGCTGCTTGCAGCCCCGCTTTTGTTATTCAGCCTTATTGTTGGACTGGCTATAAGTGTGTTTCAGGCTGTAACATCCATTAACGAAGCGACTTTGGCCTTCGCACCTAAAATTGTCGCAGTAATGGTGGCTATTATCATCTTTTTTCCGTGGATGATGAGCTACATGAGTGATTTTACACGAGAAATTTACGCACTTATTGCCGTTATGCGGCGTTAGATCAATTATGTTTCCATTTGTCTCACCAATGCCGGGACAGTCTGATGTGTTTCTTTTTGCCCTGGTTTTATGTCGGATTGCTGGACTTTTTGCAGCGCTTCCGATCTTTGGTGGTCGCCGTGTGCCCACCAGGATCAAGGTCATTACCGTACTGGCAATTACAGTTGTCTGTATGCCTATCCTTAACATTTCTTCCCCTCCGACGCCCGGAGATGCCTTTACTCTGGGACTTCTGGTGGCCAGTGAGCTTATGATCGGCTTGACTCTGGCCTTTATCACCCAGATTATTTTTGCGGCAATCGAACTGAGTGGTCAGATTGTCGGTTTACAGATGGGTTTCAGTATCTCCTCAGTCATAGATCCGACCATGGGAAACCAGATGCAGATTATGTCAGTTATGCAGACATTGCTGGCTACTCTTTTTTTTCTTGCCCTTAATATTCACCACGTATTTATTCGTGCCATTGTTGACAGCTTCACAATAATTCCAATTGGCGGATGGAGTATGAATGAAGCTCTGATAAAAATACTGGTAACAAAAACCGCTGATGTATTCACGCTTGGAGTAAGACTGGCTGCCCCGGTAATGGTAGCACTGCTGCTTACCAGTGTTGTGCTGGGCATCATGGCAAGGTCATTTCCACAGATGAACGTCTTTATGGTGAGTTTTCCCCTGAATATAGGAATAGGTTTCATGGTCTTAGGCATGACCCTTTTGCTATTTTTTCAGGTGCTTGAAGTTGCTTTCGGAAATCTTGCCGAACAGGTGACAATACTTTTCAGGGTACTAGCAAAGGGGGGATGATAACTGTCTGAGGAGGACAAACACTCAAAAACAGAACAACCTACCGGCAGAAAGCTTGAAAAAGCCAGGGAAAAAGGTGCACCACCCACGTCCCAGATGCTTAATCAGGGTTTCACATTACTTGCCGGTATAGCAGCCCTTTATCTGCTTGGCGGATATATCGTCAACGGTATGCAGACGACAACAGTGCAGGTATATTCCCAGATAGGCAGTTTTGAACTGACCGCACAAAACGTCTATATAATGATGCTGAAGATTTTTGCTGTAATCATATTATTGCTTGCACCTGTTGTAATAATAATAATGGCTACCGGGGTTCTTTCCCATATACTTCAGGATAATGGACAACTTGATTTTCAGTGGGGACGGATTAGCTTTGATCTGAATAAACTCAATTTTATTGAAGGATTCGGGAGGATTTTCAACAAGGATGCCCTAGTAGAAATTCTTAAATCACTCGTAAAAATTTTTATAATAAGCTGGATTGCCTACCAGTCATTGCGAGATGAGGTTCAGAATATAGTTATACTGGCTGAGTCTGACGTACAGGGAATACTTGCCTACACAGGCCATGTTGCATTTAAAATAGTAACGCACACAGCCGGTGTTATGATAATTATAGCTATTCTGGATATGGCATATGTCAAGTGGCGTTACATTGAAAATCTAAAAATGACCAAGCAGGAAGTTAAAGATGAACACAAGGACACTGAAGGCAACCCTGAAATAAAGGGCAAAATAAAAAATTTACAGTTTCAAGCTGCACGCCGTCGAATGACAAGCATCATTCCAACTGCTGATGTAGTTATAACCAACCCGACACATTTTGCTGTTGCACTCAAATATGACCGTAAAAACATGGTCGCGCCGACAGTTATTGCAAAGGGAGTTGATCAGATGGCCCTGGCCATCAAGAAACTGGCACGGGAAAACAAGGTAACATTGGTAGAAAACCGGTTCCTTGCCAGGGAGCTTTATGAACAGGTTGAAGAGAATCAGCAGATTCCAGAGTCTCTGTATGCCGCTGTAGCTGAAGTGCTGGCATATGTATATCGTCTTAAAGGAACAATGTAACAGCAATGCAGGGATTATGAAATCAATTGATGTCAAATTAATGGCAGCAATATCTGGCATTATTGTAAAAAATAAAGTCAAAAAAACAACTAATACACGAGCCTCTTTCAAAAGTCCCGAATTGTGTCATTCCGGCAGGCTTTAAGCCGGAATCCAGATTTTAAACAACTGAAAAGACTGGATCCCCG
This sequence comes from Trichlorobacter lovleyi, assembly GCA_020721175.1. Classification (GTDB taxonomy): domain Bacteria; phylum Desulfobacterota; class Desulfuromonadia; order Geobacterales; family Pseudopelobacteraceae; genus Trichlorobacter; species Trichlorobacter lovleyi_A. The sequence goes on from DYNH01000059.1 coordinate 12,939, forward strand.
ATAGAGGCATTCGGGGATGACAATCTTTTTGAAA
>DYNH01000060.1 GCA_020721175.1 Trichlorobacter lovleyi
CAGGCTGGCCAGGCATGGACACTCAGGGAACTGTTTGTAAATCGCAGAAAGGTACATCAATCCAATGCCGGCACTCTTGTGGAAGTAGCATGTCCATTTGAAGCTCGTGCAGGTGATGCCCTTTTCAAGGTGGGAGTTGCCAATGCCTTTGGAATGAGCGATGAGGCTGCAAACCGCAAGCTTCAGGCATCCGGAACGGATCGAACAACAGTACGGCTTGAACTTGAATGCAGGCAGAACGGGTATCAGCAGTCTACAAAGACCGGTATAGAGAATGAAAGTAACCAGGCGCCCGGCTCCTGGACCCTTTATGTAACTGCAAGAGTTGGTGTCTCTGTCTTTAATTATGAATTCTCGCTGGGAATGCTTGAACCGGCAGTTACCGTTGATATGCATCCTGTGCTGGCTTCCCGTTTCAGTGAAACCGGCAGCACCCCTTTTCGGCTGGAAGCATTGGCGGCTCCAGTTTTCCCTTCTGTATTCATACCCCCGGCCCGTCTGAAGGAAATCCGTAGAGAACTTTACAGCAGGCTTGAACAGGACGGGGGTGCAGAAAAAAAGAAGAATATTGCAGTGGCAAAGGCTGCGGCTCTTGCTGAAACAAGGTTACAAACTACCCAGGATACAGGACAGACAGAAAAGGAAGAACTCTTGCTGCAGGTTGACAGTCCATCTGATGCAATGTGGGCATTTTCTCAAGGGGCAGACTTTGTTGTTGTGACGTTGCACAGAGGAGCTATTCACGAACTGGGACGGTTTATGTCACGTTTAAAGGGATATGCTGAACGGGTTATATGGCAGTTGCCGTTTATATTGTTTGATCAGGAAGTCCCTTTTCTGCTTGATGCGGTTGCTTTTCTTTACAAGTCAGGTTTTCGACTCTTTGAGGTAACCAATCCAGGTCAGTTCAAGCTGCTTGAACGCTATTCAGGATTGATACTTTCTGGTGGCTACCGTCTTTTTACACTCAACAGTCTGGCTTTGTCCCAATGGCATGATCTGGGGATTAAGCGGGCTACCTTGTATATAGAAGATGACCGTGAAAATATGGCCAGTCTTTTGACGCTTCCTTACAGACTTACAGTGATAGTTTATACCCTGGTTGATGTCATGGTCACCAGGATTCGTATTAAAGATATTGTAAGCGGGGCCTTGTTACAGTCTGACCGTGGTGAAAATTATAGGACAAGAGGCCGAGGCGGTCTTACCCATATATCGTCTGAAACCCCGTATTCTCTGTTTGGCCGCCTGAAAGAACTGCGCCGGATGGGTGCAAGTTCCTTTATGATTAACATCTCTGAAACATCACCAGACTGGAGAACCGAACTGCTCGGAGCCTTCAAGGCTGATCGGAATATCGCCGACAGTACAGTTTTTAACTATGAACGGGGGTTAGTGTGAGACTGCATTTAAGCTGTTTAGTTTTTGCGCTCTGTCTGTTTTGCACAGGCTCGATTGCATCTGCAAAGACCCTGCGTGGAATGGTAAAAACCGTTTATGACGGTGATACCCTTGTAATGGTTGGGCGTGGCACCGGAAGGGTTACTGTTCGTTTGTATGGAATTGATGCACCTGAAACAGCCAGGCCAGATAAACCCGGACAGCCGTTTGGCAGCCAGTCAAGAAGAGTATTGATGTATAAACTGCTGGGCAAGGAGGTGATTGCTGCACTGGTAGACCATGACCAGCACGGTCGGGCTGTTGCTGTTGTTAAACAGGCTGGGCGAGATATAAATGCGGAAATGGTAGAGGAGGGAATGGCATGGGCCTACAGGCGGTTTCTGATTGGGCCAGATGCTTCCCGCTACATAAATCTGGAAGAAAAGGCCAGGCGTACACGAAGGGGACTCTGGCGGGACAGAAACCCCCAGCCCCCCTGGGAATTCAGACGCAAGCGCTAGTTTAGGGCGGACAGATGGCACACATGGATTTGAATAGATTTGTGCTTAAGTAGCGGTCGCCCCGATCCGGTATAATTACAACGATAACACCTTCAGAAAGTTCTTGGGAAATCCTGAATGCCCCTGCCATAGCAGCACCACCGGACATGCCGCAGAAAATTCCTTCATGGGAGGCCAGCAGTCTTGATGTCTCAAAGGCAGTGTCATCATCAATTACAATTTTACCGTCCAGTAGCTCTTCCTTATAAATTGCCGGAATAATGGATTCCTTCATATTTTTCAATCCCTGTATGGCGTGGCCCAGGTTTGGTTCTACACCAATTATCCTTACTGATGGCGCCTGGTTGCGCATACAGTTGGTTATACCCATCAGGGTGCCGCCTGTTCCCATTCCGGCTACAAGGTGAGTCAATACGCCACTTGTCTGTGACAGGATTTCCGGACCGGTGCCAAGTTGATGCGCCAGTGGATTATTCGGATTGTCGTACTGGTTTGGCATGTAATATCGGCCAGGTTCTTCTGCAAAGATCTTGTGGGCAAGCCGGATGGCCCCATCAGTCTTTTCACAACCAGGAGAAAGGGCAATTTCTGCCCCATATGCCTCAAGTATACTGCGTCTCTCCATACTGACACATGCTGGCATTGCCAGTTTGATCCGGTAACCACGAGCAGCAGCAATCATGGCGAGTGCAATACCGGTATTGCCGGATGTCGGTTCAAGGATTGTCTTTTCAGATGTCAGCTCACCGGACTGTTCTGCCGCCAGGATCATCTGGCGGGCTGGCCGATCCTTAATCGATCCTCCCGGGTTGTTGCCTTCCAGTTTTGCGAGAATAGTTACCTTTGGGTTCGGTGCTACTGTGGTAATCTGAACAAGTGGTGTATTCCCTATGGCGTCAAGAAGAGGTTGTCCCTGCATGTATGTGTCCTGTCTTGATATGATAATAGATTTTAATTAGTTGGCAATTTTACAGAGTGTTATATAGCCTGTCACAAACAGTCGGTCAAGCAGTTATCGGCAGTGGCGTCAATCCGGAAGAAACTTTACCATACATTTTTCCTGTTGACATCCTGTAGCTGTTATGATTATCGTGAGCTGTCTTCAGGAATACCACCCGCTAACATCCTGTATCAGAAAAAACAATTTCCCTGTTGCAGCATCTAATTCTGCTTCCAGATTTAATAGTCACCATCTGTAACAGTTCTGTATATCCAACTAGTGAGAAAAATATTGCCACGTACATTTTATGACTTTCCAGATTGTATCCGTAAAACTCCCGTATTTAATCCAGTAATGATTATTTCATCCCACCGCAGGAGACCCCTCTAGTGAACCTCCAGGAATTAAAAAACAAAAAAATCAGTGAGTTGAACTCAATAGCTCGTGAACTGAGCATTGAAGGAGCATCAGGGCTACGCAAACAGGATTTGATTTTTGCCATTCTTAATGCCCAGACAGAACAGAACGGCTCTATTTACGGCGAGGGGGTTCTGGAGACATTACAGGACGGCTTCGGGTTTCTGCGTGCGCCGGATTACAACTATCTGCCAGGTCCGGATGATATCTACGTCTCTCCAAGCCAGATACGGCGTTTTAACCTTCGTACCGGAGATACCGTATCAGGCCAGATCAGGCCCCCTAAAGAGGGTGAGCGTTATTTTGCACTGTTAAAGGTTGAGGCCTTAAATTTTGAACCGCCTGAATCAGCGCGAGACAAGACTCTTTTTGATAACCTTACTCCCCTTTACCCCGAAGAAAAGCTTACACTGGAGACAGCTCCGGATAACTACAGCATGAGGGTAATGGAGCTTGTTTCACCGATTGGCAAGGGACAACGCGGACTGATTGTGGCCCCGCCACGTACCGGCAAGACAATGCTGATCCAGAATATAGCCAACTCAATTGCAGCAAACCACCCTGAAGTCTATCTGATTGTACTGCTGATAGATGAACGACCGGAAGAGGTGACTGATATGCAACGGTCTGTCAACGGAGAAGTTGTTTCATCAACCTTTGATGAACCTGCTACTCGGCACGTTCAGGTTGCCGAAATGGTGATTGAAAAGGCCAAGCGGCTTGTTGAACACAAAAAAGACGTCGTAATCCTGCTTGATTCTATAACCCGTCTGGCACGTGCCTACAACACGGTGTTACCTCCTTCCGGCAAGATTCTGACCGGCGGGGTAGATGCAAATGCCCTGCAGAAACCCAAACGTTTTTTTGGTGCAGCCAGAAACATCGAGGAAGGCGGCTCTCTCACTATCATTGCAACTGCCCTGGTTGACACAGGAAGCAAGATGGACGAGGTAATCTTTGAAGAATTCAAGGGAACAGGAAATATGGAGGTGCATCTTGACCGACGTCTGGTGGAAAAGCGCACCTTCCCGGCCATTGATATCAATAAATCAGGCACCCGCAAGGAAGAGCTGCTGATAGAAAGGTCCGCCCTGAACCGGATCTGGATCTTACGCAAGGTATTGCATCCGATGAACGTGATTGATGCAATGGAGTTTCTGTTGGACAAGCTTTCAGAAACCAAAGGTAATCAGGATTTTCTTGATTCGATGAACAGGTAGTAAAAAAGACTTGAGTTTTACAGATGTAATCCGATATTCTGTATCTGTTGTAGATCAACAGCTTTATTGTCGAGCTGTATTTAAATCAGGGGGTAAAAAATGAAAGAAGGTATCCATCCGCTGTACAATGAGGTTACTGTTAAATGTGCTTGTGGCAACAGTTTTCAGACACGGTCAACCCGTAAAGAGATATTTACAGAGATATGCTCAGCCTGTCATCCTTTTTACACTGGAAAACAGAAGCTTGTTGACACTGCCGGTCGTGTTGAGCGGTTTAAAAGACGTTACGGTCAAATCTAGTGCAATGTGGTATCGTGGTGAGGGGGCGCATCGTCATCCGATGCAGCCCCCTTTTTACATTGTTAAAGGTTAGGCTCTTTCAAAAAAATTGTAATCCCCGAATGCCTCTATCTGGGATCCAGTTTTTTCAGTCAGTTAAAATTTGGATTCCGGCTTAAAGCCTGCCGGAATGACACAATTCGGGACTTTTGAAAAAGGCTCAAGCCTTCAGAAACAAGTCATAAAGTTACCCGACCTTATAATGATCAAAGGCAGCGAATGAATATAGAGCTTATGTATCACACCCCCGATCCGGAGCAGGCAGTGGCTTTTGCTGCCAGGCTCTGTTACTCTCCAAGTGACCTTGAAGAACTGAAAGTAAAAACCTCTAACCTTGATATCCAGAACTTTATATCCAGAATTATGTCACTTGGTCACCATTCTGTTCTTGAACATGCATCATTCACCTTTGGAGTTGAAGGAATTTCACGCGTTACATCACATCAGTTGGTACGGCATCGTGTAGCCTCATATTCACAGCAATCTCAGCGTTATGTTTCCCTTTCAGATGGTTTTGACGCTGTAATGCCCCCTTCAGTTGCGGCTAATCAAGAAACCAGACGGATATTTGATTTTACAACCGGAGTGATGCATCAGGCATATAACCAGTTGCTGGAGATGGGGATTAAACCTGAGGATGCACGCTACCTGTTGCCAAATGCCACTGAAACAAGGATTATTGTTACCATGAATGCGCGCGAGCTGTTGCATTTTTTCAGGCTGCGTTGCTGTGAAAGGGCCCAATGGGAGATCAGGGATATGGCTTTGGGGATGTTGAAACTGGTCAGACAGGTTGCACCAACTATTTTTAAAACTGCCGGACCTGGATGCATTGCAGGCCCCTGCCCTGAAGGTGAGTTTAGCTGCGGTCGTGCAGACCAGATACGTAAACAGTTCAGGAGTATCAATTAATGGAAAAGATTAATATAGGTGGTCAGGCCGTTCTGGAAGGGGTTATGATGCGTGCCCCGCGTGCCCTGGCAATTGCTGTACGGCGCCCAAACGGCGAGATAGTGGTTAAACGTGAGCCGATGCCACCGCTTTCCGAGCGTTACCCGATTGTAAAACTGCCGATCATACGTGGGGCTGTTGCCCTGTTTACATCGCTGGTTACAGGAATAAAAGCCCTCAATTTTTCAGCTAATGAGGCGATTGTCGAAGAATCTGGTGAAGGAGAAGAAACCAGGAAAGAAGAACTTACCTCATGGGCGCTTGCCGGAACAATGGCAGTGGCCTTTGGCTTTGGTATAGCGCTTTTTTTCTTTTTTCCGCTGTACCTTACCAAATTACTGGTTCCGGTGATCGGTGATAACAATATCGTTTTCAATCTGGTGGACGGTGTGATCCGGATGTTCGTTTTTCTGCTCTACATCTGGTCAATAGCCAGGATGAATGATATTCAGCGGGTGTTTCAGTACCACGGTGCAGAACACAAGACCATATTTGCCTTTGAAAACGGTGAAGAGCTGTCGGTTGAAAATGTCAGAAAGTACAGTCGGCTGCACCCGCGCTGCGGAACCAGCTTTCTCCTGATTGTAATGCTGGTAAGTATCGGGGTTTTTTCCCTGATACCAAAGGCCTGGCCTTTTTTATACAAGGCCCTTTCAAGAGTTGTTTTGCTACCATTGATAGCTGGCATTTCATATGAGTTTTTAAAATGGAGTGCAAAAAACGACCAGCATCCTCTGGTCAGGCTTGTGATTGCCCCAGGGCTTGCCCTTCAGCGTCTGACTACCCGCGAACCTGATGACGAGCAGCTTGAGGTTGCTATCCGCTCTGTAAGGGAAGCGCTGGATGAAAATGGCGGTTACAGCGACGATCGGATAGTTGTTTAAGGCTAACGGCAAGAATTAACAGTTCCAATTACTCCCTCCCCGGAAAGCGGGAGGGTTGGGGTGGGGATGGGGTAGATTCAATGATTTCAGCTTATTGCAAAGATAAACCCATCCCCGTCACTCAGCAGCGCCGCCACCCAGTGCCCTGTAGACCGCTGTCTGGTTAAGGAGTTTGGCCAGACGGACACCAATCAGGTTTTGCTGTGAGTTGTAAAGCGAGCGTAGTGAGATGATCACCGTCAGATAGCTGTCTATTCCTTTGTCATAGCGGAGTTGTGACAGACGGTAGCTTTCAGACGTGGCGTTAACCAGTGACTTTTGCGCTGCCAGTTGATCATTGATGGTGCCACGTTGGGCCAGGCTGTCGGCCACCTCCCTGAAGGCTGTCTGAATTGCCTTTTCATATCCTGCCACTGCAATATTCCGTTCTGCTTCGCTGACATCCAGCGCAGCAAGATTCTTGCCTGAATCAAACAGCGGCACACTGATCTGCGGGAGAAAGTTCCAGGCCAATGAACCGGGCTGAAACAGACCTGCCAGATTGGCGCTGGCTGTACCGAAGCTGGCACTTAGTCCGATTCTGGGAAAAAAGGCGGCCCTTGCCGCACCGATATTTGCATTGGCTGCCTTAAGCCGGTGTTCCGCAGCAAGTATGTCAGGGCGTTTTAACAGAACATCTGAAGGCAGACCTGGAGGCAACTCCTTCAAGGCTGCTATATCCCCAAGCTCAGCAGGCAGCAACTCGCCAGCAACGGATTTTCCTGCCAGCAAAACAAGTGCATTTTCATCCTGGGCCAGCAGTGCGGTATAACGTGCAATATCAACCTTTGCCAGGTCTACGGCAGTCTGCGCCTCATACAGGTCCAGGGCAGAGGTGATACCGGCATCAAAGCGACGTTTGATGATCTGGTAATACTCCTGCTGGCTGGTAAGGGTCTCGTGTGCAAGCTTCAGTCTTTCACGATCTGCAGCCAGGGTAAGCCAGGCGTTGGAAACCTCTGCTACCAGGCTGATCTGTACAGCACGTCGCACCTGTTCTGTGGCTAGGTATTGTTCAAGAAACTGATCCTTCAGACTGCGGACCCTTCCAAACAAATCCAGCTCATAACTGCTGACACCAAGTCCTATATTGTACTGCTCACTGATGCGTGCCTCTCCACTGGATGAAAGATCTGATGGCAACCGCTGGATGCTGGCTCCGGCAGTGCCGTTAATCTGGGGTAAAAGTTCGGCCCGCTGAATCCGGTACTGGGCCCGGGTCTTTTCTATATTAAGGGCTGCCACACGCAGGTCTCGGTTATTAATCAGGGAAAGCTCAATCACCTTTTGCAGCCTGGGTTCCAGAAAATATTCCCTCCAGCTTAAATCAGACGCTGTTTTGAGTACCGGCTTGTCAGCATCTGTTTTGTAGGCTGGTCCGACTGGCCATTCAACAGGTACAGGTGGCTCCGGACGAACGTATTCAGGGGTAAGGGTACATCCCCCCAGTGTGAAAACAGCAGAAAATAAAAACAGGCAGCAGAGACGGAAGCGTACTGCTTGTCTGATCTTACTGTTATTGTTCGCCATCTTCACCTCTGTATGGATAAAACCATAATTTATCATTTCAGTGCCCCTCCGGAACAGCAGTTGGCTCTTGCTGATGCAACCTGTATTTTTTTCTGCCAAAAAGACGTGATATCAACACAAAGAAAAACGGTATGAAGATCAGGTCAATGAAGGTTGCAGAAAGCAGTCCGCCGGTTACGGCAGTGCCGATGGCGTTCTGTGCAGCAGCGCCTGCCCCCTTGGTTAGAGCCAGTGGCAATGTGCCGAAGAAAAAGGCCAGAGATGTCATAATTACCGGTCGTAACCGTATCCTTACTGCCGTCAGGGTAGCCTCCACAAGCTCATGCCCCTGGTGCAACTGTTCCTTGATGAACTGTATAATCAGGATGGCGTTTTTGGTAGAAAGACCAACTGTTGTCAGAAGCCCGATCTGAAGGTATACGTCGTTGGGCAGCACCCTTAAGGTGACAGCCGTAACCGCACCAACCAGACCAAGCGGCAGCATAAGCATATTCACAAACGGGATGGTCCAGCTCTCGTAAAGGGCTGCTACGGCCAAAAAAACCACAAGCAGTGATATTGCGTACAGTGCAGGCGCCTGTTTGCCGGCCTGTTTCTCTTCGTAAGAGAGGCCGGTCCACTCGTAACCGATTCCGGGCGGCAGCTTTTCCGCCATTTTTTCCATCTCGGCCATGGCTTCACCGGTACTTATACCGGCAGCAGCCTGCCCCATTATTTCTACCGACGGAATTCCGTTGTAGCGTTCCAGACGTGGGGAACCATAATGCCAGTGAGCAGTAGCAAATGCGGAAAACGGTACCATTTCATTTCTGTTGTTTCTTACATACCAACTGTTGATGTCTTCCGGCATCATTCTGAACTGCGTATCTGCCTGCAGATAGACCTTTTTGACCCTTCCGTTCTGAATAAAGTCATTTATATAGGAGCCTCCCCAGGCAGTTGAAAGGATGTTGTTAACATCTGCCAGTGGAACACCAAGAGCCCCTGCCCGTACATCATCAATATCAAGTTTGAACTGTGGAGTGTCATCCTGTCCGTTCGGTCGCACAGAAGTCAGCTTGGGATTTTGCATTGCCATGCCCAACAGTTGGTTGCGGGCCTCCATCAGCTTTTCGTGCCCCAGGCCGCTTCGATCCTGCAGCATGAAGTCAAAGCCGTTGGCCTGCCCCAGTTCAACCACCGCAGGTGGAGAAAAGGCAAAGACCATTCCATCCTTGATCTTTGAAAACGCCCCCATTGCCCGTTTGGCAACAGCAGCCGCCTTCAGATCCGGGCTTTTACGTAATTTCCAGTCCTTCAGTTTAACAAAAGCAAGGCCCATGTTCTGGCCACGTCCGGCATAACTGAAGCCTGTTACTGTAATTACAGAAGCAACGGTCTTTGTCTCCTTTTCAAGAAAGTGTCGCTCAAGTTGTTCGATAACCTTTAGTGTTCTCTCCTTGGTGGCGCCTGATGGCAGTTGTATCTGACAGATTATGAACCCCTGATCCTCGTCAGGCAGAAAGGCAGTCGGCAGGCGCATAAAAAAGATTGCCATGACAGCTACAATCGCGCCGTATACAACAAGGTAACGTACAGGTTTTCCAAAAGAACGGCCGACTATCCCTTCATACTTCTGCCTGCCTTTATCAAACCAGGTGTTAAACCAACTGAAAAAACGGCAAAATATGCCGCATTCTCCTGGTGTATGCCCTTTTTCAACCGGTTTCAGCAGGGTTGAACAGAGGGCAGGTGTCAGGATCATGGCCACCAGCACCGAAAGAATCATGGCCGATATTATTGTAATCGAAAACTGGCGATAAATTACACCGGTGGAGCCGCCGAAAAAGGCCATCGGCAGAAAAACTGCTGTAAGTACAGTGGCAATACCCACAAGGGCACTGGTGATCTGCCCCATGGATTTAATGGTGGCATCATGTGGTGACAACCCTTCATCGGTCATGATCCGTTCAACGTTTTCCACCACAACAATAGCATCGTCAACCAGTAGTCCTATCACAATCACCAGGGCAAACATGGTCAGGGTATTGATGGAGAAACCTGCTGCTGACAGTACCCCCATGGTGCCAAGCAGCACCACCGGAACAGCAATCGTAGGGATTAAAGTGGCCCGGAGATTCTGCAGAAACAGGAACATAATAATAAAGACCAGAAAAACTGCCTCTATCAGGGTATGCACAACTTCCTCTATGGATATCTTGACAAAGGGTGTCGTGTCGTAGGGGTAAACCACCTGCATTCCTGGCGGGAAATATTTGGATAGCTCCGCCATCTTGGCCTTAACCCGATTACCGGTATCAAGGGCGTTAGCCCCTGCCGCAAGCCGGATAGCCATGCCGCCAATTGGTTTGCCCTTGTAGCGCGCTTCTATGTCGTAATTTTCAGTGCCTATCTTGCTTGTGGCAACATCCTTTAGTTTTACTGTGGAACCGTCGCTGTTTGTTCGCAGTACAATATTGTCAAACTGTTCTGCTGTCTGCAGCAGGGTGCGTGCGGTAATGGTAGCATTTAACTGTTGTCCCTGAGCTGCCGGGCTGCCTCCAAACTGTCCGGCTGATATCTGGGCATTCTGTGCCTGCAGTGCGTTAATCACATCGTTGGTGGTCATGCGATAACTGTTCAGCCTGGTCGCATCAAGCCAGATTCGCATCGCATTCTGGGTGCCAAACTGCTGCAGTTCACCCACACCTTCCACCCGGCTGATGATGTCCTGAATGTTGGAAACCATATAGTCAGTCAGGGAATGGCGATCCATTGAACCATCTTCCGAAACCAGACCTATGATCAGCAGAAAGTTTCTGGTGGATTTAACAACCTGAATCCCCTGTTTTTGAACGATCTGTGGCAAAAGCGGCGTAGCCAGTTGCAGCTTGTTCTGTACCTGAACCTGAGCGATGTTAGGATCTGTGCCTGCCTTGAAGGTCAGGTTAATAGAAACTGCACCGGCAGAATCACTGGTGGATGACATATAGATCAGGTTGTCTATTCCGTTAAGCTTCTGTTCAATAACCTGGGTTACCGTATCCTGTACGGTCTGGGCCGAAGCCCCTGGATACACGGCGTTAATGGTGATCTGCGGAGGCGCAATCGGCGGGTATTGGGAGACCGGGAGTGTCTTGATTGCCAGCAGTCCAGCCAGCATGACAATGATGGCGATAACCCAGGCAAAGATCGGTCTGTCTATAAAAAATCTGGCCATTTAACAGCTCCTTTATTTTTTTGCAGCGGGTTGTTGCTGACCTGCGGCAGCAGCAGGCATACTCCCGAAAGAAACAGCCTTTACCGGTGTGCCGGGTCTGGCCCTCTGCAACCCTTCCAGTATAATCCGGTCACCCGGTTTAAGACCATCCGTAACCAGCCAGTTATCCCCTACAGTCCGGGCCACGCCGATCCTCCTGATCTCAGCCTTTTCCTCTACCCCCACAACCATAACCATTGCCTCGCCATTCGGAGTGCGGGTAACCCCTCTTTGGGGAACTAGAATCGCCTGCTCATTTACACCCTCTTCAAGGATTGCACGTACAAACATGCCTGGCAGCAATATCTGGCGCGGGTTTGGAAAAATGGCCCGCAGGGTTATAGAACCGGTGCTCTGATCAACCGTCACCTCTGAAAACCTGAGACTGCCGTACAGCGGATAGGGAGTACCGTCCTCAAGGATCAGCTTTACCTTTGCCTGATTGGCCATATTGCTCATCAGCAGCCCTTTGGCCAGACTCTGCTTGAGTTTCAGTAGTTCAGCGCTTGACTGGGTTACATCAACATACATAGTGTCCAACTTCTGGATGGTGGCCAGTGGAGCCTGCTGGCTTGCTGTAACCAATGCGCCGTCAGTCACGCTGGAGCGGCCTATCCTGCCTGAAATCGGGGCTGTGATTCTGGTATATTCCAGATTGATCCTGGCTGTTTCTACAGCCGCCCTGCTGGCCTCAAGTTCTGCCTCAGCCTGCTTCAGGGAAGCCTGGGCATCATCGTTATCCTGCTGGCTGACAGCCTTGTTTGCAACCAGTTCCTGATAACGGGAAGCCTTGAGCCGGATGGCGCCAAGAGTTGCCTCGGCCTTTGCCTGGTCTGCCCTGGCGCTTGCAAGGGCAGCTTCATATCTAGCCGGATCAATCTGGTAGAGTGGCTGTCCAGCCTTGACATCACTGCCTTCAGTAAAAAGACGTTTCTTGATAATCCCGCCAACCTGTGGCCGCACTTCCGAAGTCAGATGAGCGGATGTACGACCTGGCAGTTCAGTTGTCAGGGCAACACGTTGTGTCTGCACAGTTACAACGCCCACCTCAGGTGGCCCCATCTGGGGTGGCGGGGGCTGTTTTTTGTTACAACCGCTTGACACAAAACCTGAAGCCAGCAGAAATCCTGCGGCAACCAGCCGAATTTTTTTGTTGAGTAGCATGTCCAACACCTCATGTTTAATTTAAAGTAGCTGAGCCTCTTTCAAGGCATCCCGTTTATGGTTTCAGACAACTCACCACTTACGGAATATCGTAGGGCAAGGGTCAATGCGGGCAAAAATTTTTCAGGTCATTCTATCTTCTTCCGGTTTTTTTGCAGTTGCCCTAAAAGTCCCCCCGCCCCTGGCGGGCGGGGGTTAGGGGGCGGGGGAAATCGCAAAGAAGGTATTAGCATAGTGCGGCTTAACCCTCCCCTCTATCCCCTCCCGTCAAGGTAGTGGAGGCTAAATGCAAAAACCAAACCGGA
>DYNH01000061.1 GCA_020721175.1 Trichlorobacter lovleyi
ACGTTTTTCAATATACCGTTCGAGATCATCCATTTTTCATTACCTCCCTGCCTTGGTGTTCGCGTTTTCTGGATTCAGCCAGTTCTATCTCGTGCCGAGGTGTCTTTTGTGTTTTTTTCTGAAAACCGTTTGTAAGAATAACAAGCCGGTCACCTTCAATAAAACCGAGAAGCCGAAAGATATTTCCGCCGATTTGCACTCTCACTTCCCATATTTCGTAGGTATTCACCAGTTTTGTGAAATATTGAGACGGCACAGGATTTAGTTCTCTCACCAACTTCATAACCCACAATATTTTTTTTGGTTTGGGCGTCAGAAAGCGTGTCGAGGAACTCTTCAACAGGTGAAACACCAGTAGCCGTTTTGTAAAAGTCTATCCGTCTCATGGATTCAATGTTAACATATTAGTGAACCTGGTCAAGATATTTGACCAGTCGGCAGGGCCTTTTTCCGCTGACCGGTGCTTCAATTAGTTGAATCTTCGTTTCCTCGCTTGCGGTTTTTATCGTTCCCACGCTCCTGCGTGGGAATGCTGCCTGTGACGCTCCAGCGTCACGTCAGACGAAATATGCTGTCCAGGTTATCATAACGCCAGCTTAAGAAACGATGCTTCCAATTTTCACCATTCCTTTCAAGGGGCGGATCGTGGTGTGGATGGGGTAAATACTAAAATATCAATAAGTTATAACCATTAACCTCGCCCGCGATCCTGGCCAATTTCGGACGTCCGAAATTTTGGCTTAACAGCCTGATACTATTGAAAACAAGTCTTGAAAATGCCCATATTTTTGAAGCTGCCAGATCATGTCAACACGGGACGCTGGAGCGTGGGAACGATAAAAACTCAATGATCTCTTTACCGTTGGTTGCGTAGGCGAATTTGAGTCCCAGAATTTCGGCATACTCTTTGGCCTGCTGCAGGCCATCGCCAGCGCTAAGGTAGTCAGCTTTTGCCTCAACTACAGCAATCAGGAAGTCACGGGTATAGCTTAACAGATAGTCTGCACGTTTTTGAGCCCTTCGCTTGACCTTATTACCGGCCAACACAATTCGGCCATCAGTGAAGGTAATCTGTTCGTTGATTCGGTGTGGTTCGTTGTCCCAGCCAGACTCAATCAGCTTTGGAAGAACATATTTTCTACAGGTATCGGCTTCATTGGCCATATAGCACGTATCCATGACAGAACAGAAAAATGTGTCAGCATAGCGCTATTCATACCAGATAATGTGGGGAATTGCCATAATACCCCCTTAAACAGATCAGTTAATGCAATATTGTAGGCCGTTTACCCCTCCAAGAACGCCTCAAGTATCCGGTATACCTTCTTCAGGTCTTTCTGACCGAGTTGTTGCAGCATATCGGCGGCCTGCTTATGTAAATCTTCCTCATCGCTCAGATGTCTAAATTTGAACAGACCTGGTAATGGAGCCCCCACTGTTTCCGCAATCTTTGAAAGCCTGTCCAGACTGGGATAGCTCTTGCCAAGCTCAATTCTGCTCATATGTTTCTGGTCGATTCCCAATTGTTCAGCCAGTTGTTCCTGTGTCAATCCAACCCGTTTCCTGAGTTCCCGTATCCTTTTACCAAGCAGTTCATTTGCGTTTTGCATGCCGATCCCTCCTGTGTGCACAGGGTGACTGGCATGGCAAGCATATTGAACGTACATATAGACGTATAATATTTGATAACACGTAAATTTAGGGCTATTTAACATTTGCATAGACGTGTTTGAGTGTGGAATAGCCCAATACAAAGGTGTCCAAGGATGCAGGCACTCGATCAACTGTAATTAACGATTGAAAATATTGGAGTTCATTCAACTCTTACAAGGGGGATCAGGTGGCGCAAAAAAAGAATGAAGGTGGTGCAGAACTCGCATTGATGGCAATCGGCATCGTTTTTATCCCACTTGTCGCAACATTTGGCCTCTGGCACTACATGAAATTGAAAAGAAAGTATCTGAAATATAAGGGGGTAAGAAGAGTCGTTGATGTTTGGAACCTTGGTGCACCCTTTTATTCATTCGTATCTCTCGTGTTCTGCACCTACATGATTCCACCAATGGTGGCGGCAAGGATTTCAGAAATTGTAGCCTATGCACTTTATCCTGTAGCTCTATATATCGGGATAAAGCTGGCCCAGCGGGCAGCCTCCTGTTACTTCGGTGCTGCCATCATTCCTGAAACAGGAACTGTGGTGTTTCCAGAAGACATGGCAGGATATGGCATAGGAGACTATATTGCACTAAGGTTCATAACAAACCTTGCAAAGATGGATGAAATAGAGCTGGATGAGATTGAAAAGATTTCCCGTCAGGCTGGCAAGCGTCTCTACATACATGGCCCTTTCGGCTCTCGTAGCATTTCCTTTACCAACAAGCAAAAGCGGGACGAGTGTATTTTTGCAATTCAGGCAGTATCGAAGAAAAAAACAGGCCTACTCAACGAATTGGAAGATTACGATTAGAGCGTAACCAAGGCAGATGAGGCCCCACTTTCTTGTTTTACTACTGACTACGGATACCTCTACATGAAATCGAATCCAGCAAAATATCAGGCTAAACTTAAAGAGATCGCAGCACGAACCGGAATTGATTTCGTAAAATACAGAGACCCGCTTCTGGTTGAAAAACTTGGTAACATGCTCACCATCCAAGTTGTACGCATTCAAAGAAAAAGAGCGGGGTCAGGCTTCCAAGATTACAAGATTGGAGACCAAATTAACATCTTGGAAGCCTGACCCCATTACTCCCCTATTCGTTGATTATGGTTGATCTACTTCCTACATCGTACCATGCAGTGCCTTCATTGCCGTTTCCGGTTCCCGGTCAAAAATAGTCAACGTACCATCATATTTTTTGTAGGGTGTGCAAACAGTTTCATCGTTTGCGCACGCTGTTTGGTGGGCACAACACCCTGCCCACCCTACCGAAATTTAAAGAGGTACAGGGTACTAGAACCCTGTAAAACAAAAATGTTCGTATAATGTAGGCCGGATGAAGCAAAGCGCATCCGGCAAAACTTCAATGTCAAAGCGCCGGTTCCGCTGCGCTTGAACCGGCCTACTACACGAAATAAATAACGTTACAGGGTACTAGCGGTTTTTTTTATCAGGGAGCCCAGGGGAACAATAGGGGACGTAACGGGCGGAGTTTCTCTGGCGGAAGTTATCCGGCGCGTGTCGCAGAAATACTTAATCGAATCGGCATCACTGCGGCACGGTGGCAAACGCAAAGAGCTTTCCGAAGCACGAGGGGGCGTCTGCTATATTGCCGTCATCAAGATGGGGATTAGCGGCGCATCAGTGGCACGAACACTGAATATCAGCCGTGCCGGGGTCAGTCTGGCTGCACGAAGAGGCGAAGATATCTACAAGATGAACCCGGATTTGCATGATATTGCAGTTAGTTTGCAAGCTTAACAACGTCCCCCTTTGTCCCATAGACGCTATAAACTATCCTTTACATTTTTCATACTGATTGGTAGCATATTTACATACTACCAATCAGGAGGATATATGCACCTCGTAAAAACGTCCATTACCCTACCGGAAGATCTCCTTCAAGAAGCTAAAACGATGTCTAAAAACGTAAGCAGCTTCATCACTGAGGCTCTGCGGGAACATATCCGCCAAAGAAAAATACAGAAGGCGATGGAATCCTTTGGCAGTTGGGAAGGTAGAGAAGACACAAGCGTAGACATTGTGAACGACCTGAGAAAAGAGGAGGATCGCGATTATGCCGGGCGTTCTCATTGATACTGATATTGCAATTGACTTTCTGCGGGGAGATGCCTGCACAAAACCTCTGATAGCTGGTTTGTGGAACGATGGTCAAGCGTTGATGAGTGTATTGACTGTATATGAGTTGACATCTGGCATGCGTGATGCGGAGAAGGTTATGACGCATAATTTTATAGAGGCCTGCGGTGTTGAACCAGTTACTCCAGAGATTGCATTTAAGGGTGGGGAATTGTATCGAAAGTATCGCGCTAAAGGAGTTACGCTTACTTCACTTGACTGTCTGATCGCAGCAACGGCAATTGTTAAGGGATATAAGGTTGCTACCAGAAACGTAAAACATTATCCGGAAAAAGGATTGTTGTTTTCCGTCTAACGATAGCCCATCGGAGCCATCAGTCCTGGAGATATGACAAAAGCACAGTGCTAAGGTTCAACCATGCAGGAGCATCAGCCTGGATTTTCTTCGTAAAAGTAGCAGGGTAAACCCCTTGCGTTTGAGGAGTTACAGGGATTATCTTGCATCTCCTTCACCCGACATTCTTTCTGAATCTGACCACAGCAACCCCAAGCACTGCTGCTCCTATTGCGGCCAGCATCAGAAACTGTTTCCAGAGTATCTGCAACCCCACTCCTTTAAGGTACAGCCCCCGGATAATCTCCATAAACCAGCGCACCGGATTAATCAGGGTAAACCACTGAACAGATAACGGCATGTTGTCAATCGGAAAGGCAAACCCTGACAGAAGCATTGCAATAAAGATGATAAAAAAGGCACTCATCTTGGCCTGTTGCTGAGTCTGGCTGATAGTGGATATAAAAAGTCCGGTGCCAAGTGAACTCATCAGAAAAAGCCCTGTTGCCAGTATCAGCAGACAGATGCTTCCGCGAACCGGCACACGAAATACCAGCCATCCAACCAGACTTATCAGGAATACATTCGCGTAACCTATCAGAACAAAAGGAAGAGTCTTGCCGAGGATAAATTCGTATTTGCGGATAGGGGTTACAATTACCTGTTCAATGGTGCCGATCTCCTTTTCACGCACGATTGCCATTGCAGAAAGCAGCATTGTAATGATGTAGAGAATATTGGCAATTACCGCCGGTACATAAAACGGCGGACTTGCCAGATCCGGATTAAACCAGGCCCTTGACTCAAGTTTTGCACCAGAAGCCGGTGGTACTGTACCGCTCCGGGAGGCCTTTTCATTAAGCAACCTGATGTTTTGTGACTCGGTTAATCTGGATAGATAACCAAGTATTATACCGGCTGTGTTTGAGTCTGCTCCATCCAGCAAGGCCTGTATGCTGGCAGTTTCTCCACGCCCGAGCTTATTTGAAAGGCCGTGATTGATGATTATTGCTACCCTGACTGCACCGGAATCCAGCAGGCGAATTGCCTGCTGTTCGTTATCCGGTCTTGCAGTCAGGAGAAAATGGCCGGATGCAGACAACACAGATAAAAATTCACGACTTTGCTGCGTGTTGTCACGATCAATAACGGCTGTCGTGATATTGCGTACATCCATGTTGACTGCATAACCAAAGATTACGGTCTGTATCATCGGAAGCACAAAGAGAACCACCCGCATCCTGGGGTCCCTGAAGGTCTGGATGAACTCTTTGATCAGCATGGCCTTTAGACGTTCAAACAAATGCTAACCTGCCTTTATTCCAGCTTTTTCTTGAATTTTAAAACTGCGGCAGCAAGAATCAGCAAGGTGAATCCTGCAAGAAAAAGTGCGTAGGGCCACAACACCTCCAACCCCACATCTTTCAGATAGATGCCCCGCAGGATTGAAACGAAGTAGCGTGCTACCACAATATGGCTTACTGCCTGAATAGGAGCAGGCATATTATCCAGCGGAAAAATAAAACCGGATAACAGAAAGGCAGGCAGCACCGTTACCAGAAGTGCCAGTTGGCTGGCCAAAAGCTGACTTTTTGCAATGATGCTGATCAGAATACCGACAGACAGGGCCCCCAACAGGAATAAAAGTGAAAGGGCTGAAAGTAGCAAGAGACTTCCTTTAAGAGGCACGGAAAATACAAAGTAACCGATACCTACAGAAAGGATAAGGTCTATCACACCGATACATAAATATGGCGCAAGCTTGCCTGTAATCAATTCCAGGCTGCTCACCGGCATGGTGATTATCTGCTCCATGGTGCCTGTTTCCCACTCCCTTGCAATGCTAAGCGAGGTTAGCAGCGCTGCAACTATCATCATTATTACAGGTATCAGGCCAGGAAAGATGAAATTTCTGGAAACAAGATCTGTGTTGTACAAGATGCGGGGTCGTATTTCCAAAGGCACAGCAACCCGGACCTGTTCCGGATACATCTTTTGAACGGCTTTGATTGAAATCTGCCTTGACCAGGTCATCACAACCGCCTCGGCATAACCCAGGGCAATGGTTGCAGTGCTGGGGTCACTGCCATCAAGAACAACCTGCAAGACGGAATTTTTACCAGATACAAAATGGGATGTAAAATCAGGCGGGATCACAACTGCTATCAAGGCATCCCGTCTGTCTATGGCTCTTTCAAGCTCACTATATGAAGACAGATGGAGATTGATTGAAAAATAACGAGAGCCGTGGAAGTGGCTAATCAATTCCCGGCTCTCCGGGGTGTTACTTTGATCCCATATAGCTGTCGGAACCCTGTCAACATCCAGAGTAAGGGCATACCCAAACAAAAAAAGCATAATCAGAGGCATGAGGATTCCCAGGGCAAGACTTCTGGGGTCTCTCAGGACATGCAGAAACTCTTTTCGACTAACGGCTGATATACGTCGCAGATTCATAAAGGTATCTGCTTAAGGATGAACCATCCCGTCCCGTTTCAACAGCTTGATTAGCAGGTTGCCGATATCGCGACTTTCAATAAATTTGTTGTCATCATCCCTGGCCTTTATTCTTGATGACCAGACCAGCAATTCTTGTTCAGAATTATAGAGATTTACCTGAAGTGTGGCTATCAGTGTATCATCCCATGATGACGGGATCAGTCCCTCTCCGTAAAGCACGTTACCCTGTCCCTGCTGATGAATTTGCTGGTTTCCGGTTGTTAATCCCCTGATTGTAAGCACTGCATCACAACCTGATTTTGTAACCGCATTCCTTATATTATCTTTTGTGTAATTTTCTCCCCTGTTCAGATAACCATGTCCGGCAACCGCCACTATTCCGCTGTCCGTCATCTCACCGGCAACAACATCTTCGTACATTTTGCGTACGTTCTCATCCAGGTTAAGGTTAATTACCAGCAATTTTTTGTGCTGAATTTCAGCAGAAGAAGAGTTGTGCCAGGTTTCAAGCACAGTTACGGAAGAACAGCCAGCCAGCAGCAGAACACCGGCAAAAAGGCAGATTATCTTTATGAATGCTTTTATCATTGTGACTCCAATCAGTTACAGGGATTCAGGACATGTTGGAACGCCGTAAACGGAAATGCATCAATCATATTTCCGACAGATTTTGGTAATTTTGTTGTATCAGGCCCCTATCTGGCCTCAACAAAACCTTCTTTTTTCAGTGCATCAAGCACCAGACCTGCCAATTCTTTGGTAGAAGAGATCAGGCTGTCGGCATTGGCCTCGTTTGAAATACCTTTCCAGACAACCTTGCCTGTTGCCGCATCATAAAGGGATGTTTCAAGGGTGGTTACTGATGAAAGAACCTCTTCCACCGGTCTGGAATCAAAGGTTGCATAACTCTCTAATCCTTCCCAGTAATCTCCGTAGTAATCATAATAATCCACAAAATCTGTGCCGCGATCGGCAATTACAAAACCGCTTTTTTTGTCTCTTCTGTTCTTGACAGTAACAAATCTGGTAATTAAAAGCCCGTCAGAACCGGATTTTTCAAGTGACCTGGTAAAAGCTTCACGGGAAGCCTTTGCCTGCAGATCATCAATCGTGTAGCTGGAAACTGCCTTTATATTCTGTTTACGGAAGACATCGGCAAATATCTCTTCAAACACCTGGCGATCCGCAGCAGATTCTGAAAGGCCAACAATCAGCAGTTTTTGGTAATGCCTTACCGGGATTCCTGCAATTTTATCTGAAGATACAAGGCTGGTTGACGCACATCCTATCAGACCAGTCAATAGCACCAGGGCTGCCAAAACCAGGGCTGTTTTTTTCATTATAAGACCTTTCTCGTAAACTGACAGATTCAACTGTTATAAATTAGGTAAAGCACATGGAATTTAGCCCCAGACATATGAGCCTCTTGCAAAAGTCTAAAAATTTGCCATTCCGGCAGGGTTCAGGCCGGAATCCATATTCTAACTGCTTGAAATGAATGGATGCCGGATAAAACATTTCCGGCATGACTATCTTTTTAAAAGAGCCTCATAAATCTAAGGAACTGATTCATTAGGAAATTCTGCCTGTCATGCCATCAGGGGGCAGTCCGTGTGCATCAGACATTGAATCTGTTTTCAGTTCCTGCAATCAGGCGGCGGATATTTGTATGATGTTTGATAATTACAATGCTGGAGATAATAGTCGAGGCTATCAGCAGTTGTTGGCTATGGGGCAAAAACCAGATCACAACAGGCATGACTGCCGCTGCCACAATAGACCCCAGTGAGATAAAGCGCCGGATAAACACAAGCAGTACGAAGATCACCAGTGCAACCGGAACTGCCAAAGGAGCAAGAGCAAGATAGACACCCAGTGCAGTGGCTACCCCTTTACCCCCTTTAAAAAGGAGAAAGATAGAAAAAACATGGCCGCTGAAGGCTGCCAGACCAATCCATGCCTGAATCGGTTCTGTCAACCCCAGCTTCCAGGCCAGCAGCACCGGCAGCATCCCTTTAAGGCAATCCCCAATCAGGGTCAGTATTCCCACCTTGCGGCCAACTGTCCGGTAAAGATTGGTTGCGCCAATATTTCCGCTACCTTCGTTCCTTACATCAATACCGTAAAGTCTGCCCAGCAGCAGACCAGTTGGAATTGAGCCAAGCAGGTAAGCTCCCGCTATCCATAACAGGTTTGAAATCAAAGTTTTTCAGCCATCAGTTTTCTGGTATCCCCCAGAAATGCGCTGGAAGGATATTCGCGTATCAGTCTTGAAAATGCAGCGGTCATTTTTTCAGTATCCCGAACCTTAAGGGCAGATTTGCCCAGGTAAAAGAGTGTTTCGTCGTGTCCGGTGTAATCAGGAAAATCAACCAGTACCTTTTCAAACCGATTAATGGCGGCAATATAATGATCGGTACGATAATAGAACCGGCCTACATAGATTTCGTACTGTGCCAGCTTGGCACGGCATTCAGAGATTTTTTCCTGTACCTTGGGGACATACTGGGATCCTGGATACTGGCGTACAAAACTTTCAAACAGGGTCAGTGCATTTTTGGTAGGGGTTTGATCGGTATCAATGCCGGTAATCAGGTTAAAGCTGGAGATTCCCTGACGATAAAGGGCAAACTGGGCCAGGTCATGGGCAGGATGCAATTTGCGAAAATCCTCGTAGGCCGCCCCTGCCTCAATGTAATCCAGATTAAGGAAATAGGCATTGGCAATGCCAATCTCGGCCTTTGCCGCCAGTTCCGGATCAGGAAACGTCTCTTTAACCTTTTTCCAGGTTTTAACTGCCTGTTCATAATTGCTTTTCTGGAAAGCAACCTCACCCTGGGCGTATAGTTCTTCAGGGGCGAATTCCTTATCAGGGGTAGTTGCGCAGCCTTGCAAAAACAGCAGTAAACAACAGGTAGCCAGAACGTAATGTCTCAGTAATGTCATAACTAAATCCTCAGGTACAAGTAGTCCCACACACTTCAAGTGGAGGAGTGTAGGGATATTAAAATTTTGCAGTTCGCTTTATTCCAGCAGGTCAGCGCCGGAACAATCGCCAACCAATCCAGAAATTATATCGTGATTCAGCCATACAGAAGGTTCGGCACTGCTCCAGGATGCCTGTATCATAAGGCGCCCGGTAGATCGGAATACCAGTCGTGACAGCTCGGAACAAACAAGCTGCTTCTGATCCCGATGCATTTCCATCAAGCAGGAAGAGGTCTTGAGCATCAGCTCCATCTGCTCTTGCGTTGAGTGTTGAGGCCATCCTTCAAATGATAGTGGATTATTTATTAACGGTGTGGCCAGGTAGTCATTTGCTGCAGATGTAAGATGTTCCAGACTGTAGCCGTCTGCAAGCAGTTCAGCGCAACGCCCGAGAAGTGGTGATGATTTTTTGGGAGCGGCCTGCCGGATTGCCGTAGCAAGCGGGTACAGGGATAATTCAACCCCCAGAAAAAGTGCGCTGGAGTTGGTAAGTATCTCAGGACAGTTAAATACCGTGGCGTTGATCCCATGCTGTCTTGCAGAAAGGGCATGGCCCTCCAGCCTCATCTTTGCAAACCCCTGAAGATACGGAGTATAGGACTGCCAGCGGAACTGTTCGTTGATCATTACTGATGTCCCATGGTAGCCGTAGGCAGTGTAGGCAACACTGGCCCCAGCATTCTCTGCCCTCTGCCGCAGTGGGGCCGTGGCTTCCAGAAGATAGCTGAAGGTGTCGGCTGTAACCTCGTTAAAACTTTTATCGCATAGCTGGCCGATAGAACTTTTCCAGAACGGCTCCGATGCCAGATATTTATCACCTGTTCCTTTAAATACACGGTTTAGAAGCGGCATAAAAAAACGAGCGCGTGGTATGCCTCCTGCCATGGTATGGGCAATAACAATGTTGGCTGTTGCTGGTATCCTCTTTTCAAGCTCTTCAACAACCAGTTTAAGATTGGATATAAAACGGTTTTTACCTGCCATGCAGGCCTGTTCGACAAAAGAGGTTTCAAAGGATATGCTGTCCCAGTCATCAGGTTTTGCTTTTTTTAGTCTTTCTGAAACAGATGGGGCACCGTCCGGTGTTTCCATATCAAAACCGGCCTCCAGCGGGATGTTTATAATGCTGCCTCCCAGCAGATTTTCAGCCTCAACCAGTTCTTCAGCGGTCAGGGGACGCAGGCTGCCATCACTATTGCGGCGTCCCACCGTAGTTCCAATTACTTCCATTCCCAGACGAACAGCCTCTTCCTGCAGGCCGTTTGCATAACCCCGGCCAAACAGTTCACCCACCAGCACCAGTACATCGCCAGCCTTGTAACCTGCTTTAACAGGCAAGGCGGTCATCGGACAGTATTCAGACATTATGTAACTCCTTAAGGCAAATTGAATTTAACTTTCTACCACGAAGAGAGGAAGCTTGAAAACATAAAACCTTCCATCGTGACAAGCAAGATGTTTGGTGCTACCTTTAAAAACGTTACAATGGGGCGTGGTATGCCTCCCTGAATAAACAGGAGTATATATCAGATATGGCTAAGGACAAGAGGCCGGTCACACCGGCAGTACGGGCCTTGAGGGAAGCCGGGGTAAGTTTTACCGATCACCCTTACAATTATGAAGACAAAGGTGGCACGGCAGTCTCTTCCGTGGAGCTGGGTGTTGATGAACATTGTGTGATCAAGACCCTTGTCATGGAAGATGACATTAAACAGCCTTTGCTGGTCCTGATGCACGGTGATATGCAGGTCTCTACAAAAGAGCTTGCCCGTCAGATTAACGCCCGTTTCATAGAGCCTTGCAGTCCGGATAACGCCCGGAAACATACCGGCTATCTTACCGGAGGAACCTCTCCGTTTGGAACAAGGAAAACTCTTCCGATCTATTGCGAGGAGACCATCCTGGAACTGCCGATTATATATATCAACGGTGGTAAACGTGGCTATCTGGTGGGATTGAATCCTGCTGATCTTGCAAAAATTTTGCCTGTTATCACTGTAAAGGCAGGATACCTCAAATAATGTTAATAAGTTGTGAACCTGCAGCAGTCAGAGTTGATTGTTCTTGATGAATCGAGTAAAAGGAGAAAAAAATCAGAAATGCCCTCACTTACACTTGACAAAGAAATGCTTGAACAGCTACGCCGGATAATGAATGCGGTGGAGCAGATACTTCCCAAACCCACACCAGTAATCTGCTGGTCAGAAAGCCATGCGGCCAACTGGCGTCGGCGCGGTGATGGCGGATACCTGGAGCCGGTGCCAGAAATTGAAGCGTTTCATCTTGATGATCTGCTTGGGATTGATGAACAGAAACAGTTGGTTGAACAGAATACACAACAGTTTCTGGCAGGACTGCCAGCCAACAATACGCTATTGTGGGGGGCGCGAGGGACCGGCAAGTCTTCACTGGTGCGGGCACTCTTGCATCGTTATGCCCCACAGGGGCTGCGGGTAATTCAGGTGGATAAGGATGATCTGGTTTACCTGCCCGCTATTGTGGATGAGATCAAACGTCAGCCTTACCGATTCATACTTTTTTCAGACGATGTCTCCTTTGAAACAGGGGAATCCAGCTACAAGATGCTGAAGAGCGCGCTGGATGGTTCTGTCTATGCACCGCCGGAGAATGTGCTGATTTACGTCACATCAAACCGGCGTCACCTTGTGCCGGAGTATGAAAGTGACAACAGGGGGGCCATGCTGGTGAATAATGAGATTCATCATGGTGAGGCAGTTGAAGAGAAGATTTCGCTGTCGGGCCGTTTCGGGCTGTGGGTTGGTTTTCACCCCTTCAGCCAGGATCAGTTTCTTGAGGTTGCCAGGCAATGGGTGGAGCGGCTCTGTGAACAGAACAATCACGAATCTGGCTGGAATGAAGCAGCCTGTAAGGCGGCTATCCAGTGGACCAGGAAGAAAGGTGACGGCAGCGGTCGGATTGCCCTGCAGTTTGCCAATAACTGGGTAGGAAGCATGTTACTGCAACAGAAGAACAAAAAACCAGCTAAGGCAAACCAAAAAACCAAGCTATGAAGTTTATCCCCACTCCACTTCAAGGATAAAGCAGGAGTGGGGATGTGGTAGACTGAATAATTTCAGACTGTTGCCAACACAACCCCATCCCCCTCCTAACCTACCCCTTGAAGGGGGAAGAACAAATATTTGATACCGTTCGCCTTACTTTCTTTTCTTGGAACGTTTGGTCTGTTTGGCTGTCAGATTGCGGCCACCATCCTGCATTGGATCCCCTTTATACCCCAAAGCCTCCCAATTCATCCGCTTTGCCCCAAAGTGGCAATCACCGCATTGCAGTGCCTTTTCCTGGGGTGCAACTTCATGTGGTGCGGAAAGCCAGGCAACAGTATTTACAAATCTGTATTTACC
>DYNH01000062.1 GCA_020721175.1 Trichlorobacter lovleyi
GTGACTTCGCTCTGTCCAAGGCCACCTATTTCCCCGGTGGTCTGGAGCGTTGGCAGAAACTGGGCTATGTTGCCGAAGGCGGCCCGAAACCGGCTCCGACTACACTGACCTTTATCCGAAAGCTTGGCCCGAATGATGTTGCAATTGCTGATTTCATCAAGGCACTGGACAACCCGGGTGTTGTTATTCTCGATGTTCGCAATGCTGCAGAAAGGGCAACCGGCAGCTTTAAAGGCTCCCTGCATATTCCGTCTGATGAAATTGGCACACGCTACAGCCAGGTTCCTAAAGACAAGCTTGTGATTGTCCACTGCGCCACCGGTATTCGTGCCGGAATCGCCTTTGAAACCCTGAAGGCAAAAGGTTTCACCAATCTTAAAGCACTGAATGCAAATGTTGCCTTTACAGGCGATAAATACAAAATTACTGAATAAAGCTTCTATCTCCATCTGAATAGCACCAAAAAGGGACGAAGAAATTCGTCCCTTTTTGTATGACACAAACCCTCAGTTTTGGATGGAAGTGAAATCAGACCTCAATTCTGAAACGGGCCCCTCCCTCATACGTACAGGCTGTCAACACTCCCCCCAGATTCTTTTCCACAATAACCTTGGCCATGTACAGGCCAATCCCGGTCCCCTCACCCACCGGTTTGGTAGTAAAATAAGGATCAAAAATTCTGGAAAGAATATCGTCAGCTATCCCTCCGGCGTTATCACTGATGGTAACCACTGACCTGCCTTCAACGGCATCAACGGTAATCTTGATGCTCGGATGTGCCGGTCGGGCAGCGTTCAGAGCATCAACGGCATTATTCAGAATGTTCAGCAGTACCTGGGTATATTCCGAGGGGTAACTTGAAAGCTCAAGATCGTTTATTACCACTACTTCAGAGGCAATGCCGGACTGCTCAAGCCTGGATGACACATAGCGCAGGGCCTGCTGTACCTGTTCAGACACCCTAAATGACCGCACAACCTTGTCAAGCCTGAAAAATGACCTAAAATCATCAATTGTATTGGACATATACATGATTATATCCATAATTATACGGACATCATCATGCAGTTGCTGTTGTGTCAAGAGCCCATCTCGGTGCAGTAACTCCAGATTTTGAGTGTAAATTGCGATATTGTTTAATGGCTGACGCCACTGATGGGCAATACTGTGCAGCATTTCTCCCATGGCAGCCTGACGGGCCTGCTGAAAAATCAACCGGTCCTTTTCCCGATTCTGTTCAACCTCTTCCGAAACACGTTGTTCCAAGGTGCTGTTCATGGTTTCAAGCTCTGTTTCAACCCGTTTACGCTCCGCTATTTCACGAGAAAGGGAACGGTTCCATATCACTACAGCCACAGTAACAAGCAACGCTCCACCGGCAAAAATAGCGGCCAGAGCTGTCCGGCTGATTTGCCATCCGGCTGGCACCACCGGTATCCACTTATTATTGATCTGACGTTGTTCTTCCGCTGAAACCATCTTCAGCCCTTTATTCAAAATCTGTTGCAACATCGGAAGATCTTTGCGTACACCAATGGCCCAGCGATACTTGAAGTCGGTTGTTCCCACCAGGTGGATATTGGTAAGGGCAGACTCCTGGAGATAGTAGGCTGCTGTAGCAACATTTTCTACAAAGGCGTCACTCATACCGAATGAGAGTTTTTGAAGCCCTGCAAGTGTTGTGGGCACCACATCCAGTGTAATATCCGGATGACTCGTGCGTAGAATGTCATGAGCCGTATAATTTGAAACGACCGATACCCGCATCCCCTTCAGGCTCTGCAAGGTAAGACCCTGTTGTTCCGAACCTTTACGGACAAAGATACCACCTGGCACATCGAAGAGGGGATCACTGAAAAGCATGAAGCTTCCCCGTGCAGGCGTTGGAACCACTGCGCCCAACATATCGACCTCACCTGCCTTGAAGGCTAGCAGCACCTCATCCCAGTTCTTTTTGTGCACAATGGTAATCTTTATCCCCAACTTCTGTTCCAGCAGCCTGATATTTTCCGCCGCAATTCCTTGATACGCTCCTGTTTCATCAAAATATTCAATTGGCTTGAACTCCGGATCAGGCGCAAGGCGCAGTGACGGATGCTGTTGAAGCCAGTTTCGTTCAGCATCATTGAGCATTGCCAAGGCGTTGTCAGACTTGATGGTGGCACAAGAGCAGGAATCAAACCACCACGTTCCTGCCAGGCAAAGCACTGCTGCCAAAAACAGAATTTTTATCAGTTGCCTCCAGTACATCATCCAATGCTCCCGTAACCAGATAGATATCTATTGATTAGATACCAGAACTTTGGACTGTTACAAGAGAGCAGCACGTTTTTTTCAGAAGCCGTTGAGTGGCAAGCCAATGCTGCACAACAAAATGCAACATTATCATGTTTGTAAACCACATCTTAAAAGCAACATATATATTAAATAAATAATATATATCAAATAGTTACTATACAAAGACCTGTTGTAGCCGATATCTTTGACACTAATTTGTTGCTTTTAATGCAACAACGGTGTATGTGAAAAATATTCATCTTATTTAATTTTACACAGTCCAGAAAACGCAGCCATAAAAGGAGACTACCCATGAGTGCAACACAGAATTCTTCAAACTATGATGAACGCAACTATCTTGGTAAAATACTGGCTGTTGCAGGCGTCATTTTTGCCTTTGCGGCAGCAGTCGTTGCATGGCCCGGCCTACGGCACATTCTTCAAAAAATATTCAGTTGATCCCAGCCAGACAGGTTACTTCTCACGTGTTACACATCCGTTTCATCTGGCGTTGACCAGATACCAAGCTGAATAATGTCTTGTAATAGAATAACCTATTTTATTTTCAGGAGAGAGTATATGCGCCGAACACCTGCAACCGTTTTAGTACTCATCATTTCACTGTTGTTCATGCTACCCGGCATGCTCCATGCCGCTGTGGACAAAATGGCGTATGACCCGGAAAACTGTCTTGGTTGCCATGGCAACAAGATAACGCTGGAAAATTTTGCCGCTTCCCC
Organism: Trichlorobacter lovleyi; assembly: GCA_020721175.1. Classification (GTDB taxonomy): domain Bacteria; phylum Desulfobacterota; class Desulfuromonadia; order Geobacterales; family Pseudopelobacteraceae; genus Trichlorobacter; species Trichlorobacter lovleyi_A. The sequence goes on from DYNH01000062.1 coordinate 3,018, forward strand.
GCACGGTAAAAACGGCTGTACCAGCTGTCACCTTCAGAGTGCCGACCTGAAAAAACATATGAGCGGCGCCACCAAGATGGAGAAGGCAAACTGCTCACGCTGTCACGCCAAGGTGGTAGAGCAGTTTGAAAACAGTGTCCATGCCAAAAGCGGGTTGACCTGTATTTCATGCCATTCCGACATTCATGGGCTGTCTGCCAAAAAGGGTAACAAGCTGCAGGCTTCAATGGACTGTATCAAGTGCCACGAAAAGCAAAAAGAGCACCTGAATTCGGCACACGGTACGGCATTGACAAAAGGCAACCCTGACGCACCTGGCTGCTCTGACTGTCACGGTCTGCACGGTATCAAGAAAGTTCAACCGGCTACGACTGTAGAAGGCCGTATGTTCCATGTTGATGCCTGCATCAACTGCCACAGCGATGAAAAGAAGATGCATCGCAACCAGGTAAATGGTCATGCGGTTGAGACGTATCTGGAGAGTTACCACGGCAAAGGCTATCGCCTGGGTATGTTGCACAAGGCCGCCGGTTGCTCCGACTGCCATACTGCCCACAAGGTACTGAACAAAGAAAATCCGGAATCATCCATTCACCCTAACAACGCCGCCAAGACCTGCGCCCAGTGTCACACAAAAGCAACCGCGTTGTTTGCCAAATTCTATTCCCATGGCAGTCACCATGACCGCGAAAACTATCCTCTGATGTACTGGACCTTCAAGGCAATGGTGAGCCTGCTGGTAGGTACATTCGGTGTTTTCTGGGTACATACCCTGCTCTGGATGATCCGTGGCTTTGCGGAAAACCGTGAAAAGCAAAAAGCCCTGATCGAAGGGCATGTTCACCACGTTAGTGAGCCGCACAAACTGTACTATCGCTTCAAAAAACGCCATATTTTCCTGCACTTTACCGTAATTGTAAGCTTCCTTGGCCTTTCACTGACCGGTTTGCCGCTCAAATTCAGCGATCAGGCCTGGGCCATGTCCATGATGTCGTTCTTTGGTGGCATCGAGAATGCCGGCCTGATTCACCGTGGTTGTGCCGTGTTGACCTTCTTCTACTTCCTGAGTGCACTCTACATGAGTCTTGACTTCCTCTTCCTGCGCAAGGATGTTCCTGGTAACTTCCTGCAGCGGATGTTTGGCCCTGAATCCCTGATGCCCAATTTCCGTGATGTCAAGGATGTCACGAACATGGTCAGGTGGTTCCTCTTCAGGGGACCAAAACCAACCTTTGACCGCTGGACCTACTGGGAAAAATTCGACTTCATCGCGGTCTTCTGGGGTATGTTTGCCATCGGCGGTTCCGGTCTTATGCTGTGGTTCCCCCAATTCTTTGGCATGTTCCTGCCCGGATGGGCCTTTAACCTGGCAACTATCGTTCACTCAGATGAGGCGCTGTTGGCCACCGGCTTTATCTTCACAGTGCACTTCTTTAATACCCATGGTCGCCCCGAGAAGTTCCCGATGGATTTCGTCATCTTTAACGGACAGATGGCCAAGGAAGAGTTCCTTGAAGAGCGTGGTGACCAATGGAAACGTTATGAAGAGCAGGGTATCCTTGAACATTTCGAGGTTAAAAAGCCCAGTGGTGCCGTCTACGACTTTGTCTTCAAGACCTTTGGCTTCATTGCCGTACTTACCGGCCTTGCCCTTGTAGTGGCCATGTTGTGGGCCTTCCTGGCCTAACCAATCCGAACATGGGGCGGCAGACGCCGCCCCATGCTTTTTCTGACTGGAGCCGTAGATTTATGCAAAAAGACCGTTCACTGATACTCTCCATCATCGCCTTTATCTTTTACATCGCCGGAGGCCTTGGCATCTTTGGAGGACTCTTTATGGTGCTGGTTCTTAAAAGCAAAGACCTGTTCGGGTTAGGTACAGCCGAAACACTCGGTTATCTGATGCTTTCAATAGGTGGATCTCTTTCTGTTGCAGGGGTACTCATGCTGCGAATAATCCGTAACCGTACGAACCAGAAACTGTACAAGTCTACTCGTAGCTGATAGCAGAAGCCGGTCCCGGAGGGTACCGCAACACCATGCACAACCAACAAAGTACGTCTGATCAACTCAACTACTTGAATAACATAATGGATTCAGTGGCAGATGGTGTTTTTACCGTTGATCGCAGCATGCGAATCATTGCCTTTAACCATGCAGCTGAACGGCTGACCGGTATAATCAGGGAAGATGCCATCGGACGTCCTTGTCATGACATTTTTCGCACTTCGGCCTGCGAAAACCTCTGTCCGATTCGTGAAGCAATCCGTACAGGAAGTCCGGTAACCAATCGTGAAGCGACAATAACAAACAATGAAGGCCAGTCTGTCCCGGTCTCAATCAGCGCTTCTATTCTCTATGATGCTGAAGGCACACTGATCGGTGGTGTTGAAACCATACGTGATGTGCGGTCTGCTTCTTCAGTTACAGGCCAGGTGAGTGAAAAACAATCATTCCATAACCTGATCAGCCGTAATCCAGTCATGCATCGCCTGTTTGATGTGATAGAGGATATTGCCGCCAGCAATGCAACCGTCTTTCTAAACGGCGAAAGTGGCACAGGAAAAGAGCTTTTTGCCAGGGCTATTCATGATTTGAGCCCCCGGCGTGAAGGTCCGATGGTCACCGTAAACTGCGGTGCACTGCCGGAAACCCTGCTTGAATCAGAAATATTCGGGGTTCGAAAGGGAGGGACGTTTGCCGCTGCAACAGAAAACCGTCCGGGACGGCTTGAGATGTGTTACGGGGGCACCTTTTTTCTGAATGAGATTGGTGACCTGCCCTTACCATTACAGGCAAAGCTTCTGAGGGTACTTGAAAATCATGAATTCCAGCCACTTGGCGCCCGTACGCCGATCAAGGCTGATGTCCGTTTTATTACTGCAACGCACCGTAATCTTGACAAGATGGTAGCTGAAGGAACCTTCCGCCAGGATCTCTATTTCAGATTCAATACCGTTACCCTGAATATTCCGCCACTTCGTGAACGCCGTGAAGATATCCCTCTCTTGCTGGATATGGCGCTTAAACGATTCAACCTTACGTATAACAAGCAGGTTCGTTCGATTTCGCCTGATGTTCTGAAGCTGCTGCTTAACCACTCATTCCCTGGTAATGTCAGAGAACTTCTCAATCTGGCTGAACAATCGGTCATTCTCTGTCGTGGAACCGAAATAACGCTGGAGCACCTGCCAACCAACGTCCTGAATAAAACACAGGGACACATTCAAAGTACACATCGAACCGGCAGAATACCAAGCCTCAACGAACTAACCAATCTGCTGAGCCGTTATGGCGGTAATCGCGGACAGGTTGCACAGCAACTGAACGTTGACCGGACAACCCTCTGGCGCTGGATGAAACGACTGGGAGTCGCGACCCACAATAAATCTACCTGATGCTGATTTCCGTGGTGTTTACTTGAACAGCCTGGTAACCCGGCGTTTCAGGCGCTGTGCCTCCCGTGCGGCCTGATTTGCCTTGGCAATCAAAAACTGATGCAATCCAGCCTGTTCCTGCTCGCTGTGCGGCATGCGCTGGACATAGCTGCCATCCTGCTGCATTTCCCAGGCATAGCGATGATCCGCATCATGGGCATCAAGCAACTCACGCAGCTGGACTTGCAGCGCCGGAACGTCAACCGGAACAAGTATTTCAACCCGCGACTCAAGATTTCGCTTCATGGCATCAGCGGAACCGATAAAGTATTCTTCCTGACCACCATTCCGAAAATAATACAGACGACAATGTTCAAGAAAACGCCCCACGATACTGATTACCCTGCCTGTATCTGACAATCCTGGCACCCCTGGCCTGAAACGGCATGAATCCCGCACGTATAAATCTACTTTGACACCAGCTTGACAGGCACGGTAAAGGCTTTTGACAATATCACTGTCATCAAGTGCATTCATCTTGAACTGTATCTGCCCCCCTCCTTTTTCACGCTGAAGGACTGTCTCCCGTTCAATTTTTTCAAGAAGTGATCGCTTCAGCAACTTGGGCGCCGGTAGCAGCTTGCGGTAGACTCGTTTAGGAGAAAGTCCCGTAGTCAGATAGTTAAATAGTTCGGTCACGTCCTGACCTATGAAGCTATCGCTTGTGAAAAGCCCCAGATCACTGTAAAGGCGGGCTGTGTCGGCATGATAGTTACCTGTGCCGATATGTACGTAACGACGGATACCATTGTAATCACGCCGTACCACCAGAATAACCTTGCAGTGCGTCTTCAGGCCCACCACGCCATAGGTTACATGTATACCGGCCTCCTCCATCCGCTCGGCAATTCTCAGGTTGGCTGCCTCATCAAAGCGGGCCTTCAGTTCAACCACAACGGCTACCTGCTTGCCATTTTCGGCAGCACGCACCAGTGACTCGATCAATCGTCCTTCCTTTGAAGTACGATAGAGGGTCATTTTGATGGCGCAGACCTTGGGATCATCCGCTGCTTCATTCAGAAAACGCTCTACAGAGCTGGCAAACGACTGGTAGGGGTGTTTAACAAGCAGGTCGCCACTATTGCGGATGATATGAAAGATATTACGGGATGACATCAACTGGGGATGATCTTCAGGATGGTGAGGAGGATCATGCAGCTTGGGATGGTTGAGCCGGGCGATTTCGAATAAATCACGCATCCCCAGCATTTCCGACACCTCAAAAACATCACTGGCCTCATCAAGGTCCAGCTCTGCAGCAAGACGCCCTTTATGGACCGGGTCCATACCCGATACAACCTCAAGCCGGACAATCGGCGCAAACCTTCGTTCCTGCAACTCAGACTCAATCATTGCCACCAGGTCATCAGCCTTTTCTTCATCCTTTTCCGTATTGGCATTACGGGTTACCCTGAAAAACTCACAGGAAACCACTTTCATGCCAGGAAACAGCATATCAAGATTTGCTGCCATTACCTCTTCAAGCGGCACAAACCGGTCTGCCTTGCCAACCTGCATAAAGCGCGGGACACCAAAACCCAGGGGAACCTTGACCCGGGCCATTGAAACCTCTTTTTCACGTGGATACCGGACCGTTACCAGCAGATTAAGCGAAAGGTTTGATACAAAAGGAAACGGGTGAGCCGGATCAATTGACTGGGGAGTCAGCAGCGGATAAATGTCACGGGCATAGAGATCCCGCAGTATTTTTTGTTCACGACTTGCAAGATCTTTCCAGCCAGTGACCTCAATACCTTTGTCATCCAGAAGCGTTAGTAACTGACGAAAAAGCTGCGCCTTGTCAGTCACCAGGGTACGGACCTGTGCATGGCACTCCTGCAACTGCTGGCGCGGGGTACGACCATCAATGGTCAACTCCTGTACCCCTGCCGCCAGTTGTTGTTTCAATCCCCCGATCCGTTTCATAAAAAACTCATCAAGGTTTGCACTGACAATTGCCAGAAATTTGACCCGTTCCAGGAGTGGTACACGGGCATCAGCTGCCTCGTTCATCACACGACGGTTAAACGACAGCCAGGTCAGCTCCCGATTCAAATACCACGCACTGTTATCAAGATCAAAGTCCGGCACATCAGCGCCAACTGTATCGGTTGCCGTCTCTTTCACGGCAGCTGTCTTTCTTATACGACGTTTAGACGCTGTCACCGTTTTTTCAGGTAGAGCAGATACACCATCCTGAGACTCAGTCATTTTCTTCCCCTTCTGCTTATCAGACTTGCGTGTAGCTGCCACGAGCCACCTCCTGATGGTTATACCTATCTTTCATTCTACACGGCTGTTACAATCGTGCAACAATGCAACTTTTTTTTACTTGTTACGGTTGCTACCCCTCCTCATTATGTGGTACACCGCTTACCCCATGTCACGACTCAATCCTGAACAGTTTACTGCAGTGCATCACACTGAAGGTCCGTTGCTGGTACTGGCCGGCGCCGGTTCTGGCAAGACCCAGGTTATTACCAGCCGGATTGTCCATCTGCTTTCAAAACTGAAGATACCAGCCGAGCAGATCCTTGCGGTAACCTTTACCAACAAGGCTGCCAGAGAGATGCAGGAACGGGTCAGCCGTGCAGCAGGCGCCAAGGCAGAAGGGATGCTGATCAGCACCTTCCACTCGCTTGGTGTACGGATCCTGCGTCGTGATATCCGCAGACTTGGCTACAAACCAAACTTCACCATTTACAGTGATAGTGACCAGTCCGGTGTGGTACGCCAGGCCTTGTCAGACCTGAATATAGACGCCAAACAGTTTCCTCCGGACAGTGTTCGCTGGCAGATCTCCATGGCCAAAAACCGCCTGATTTCTCCGGAGCAGTACCCGAAACAGTCAAACAATCTACAGGAACAGGTTACTGCAGCTGCCTATCCACGCTATCAACAATTGCTGCGTGCCTATAATGCCATTGATTTTGACGACATCATCATGCTGGCCGTACAACTGCTGGAAAAAGTACCTGAAGTCCGGCAGTACTGGCAAGAGCGCTTTTACTACATCATGGTTGATGAATATCAGGATACAAATGCAGGCCAGTACAAGCTGATCTCGTTACTGGCGCAACAGCATACTAACCTTTGCGTGGTAGGTGATGATGATCAGGCCATCTATGGCTGGCGCGGTGCTGATGTGGCCAACATCCTTAACTTTTCTCAAGAGCGAAACGGCTGCAAGATAATCAAGCTGGAGCAAAACTACCGTTCCACCGCTACCATCCTGACTGCAGCAAATGCCGTCATCAGAAACAACAGCAAACGGAGTGACAAAGCCCTCTGGACCGCTTCTGACAACGGTGATTTGATCACGCTGCTGATAGCGGATACCGATGATGAAGAGGCGCGTCAGGTAGTGGAACAACTCCAGTTATCCCAGTATCGTAACCAGCGGCCCTGGCGTGACTTTGCCATCCTGTATCGCTCAAATGCACAGAGCCGGGCCTTTGAAGAGGCCTTACGGATGGAAGAGATCCCGTACATACTGGTGGGTGGGCAGAAGTTTTTTGAACGGAAAGAGGTGAAAGATGCCCTTTCCTATCTGGCAGTACTGGCAAACCCACGGGATGAGGCCGCCCTGGTCAGAACCATCAACTTCCCCAGACGGGGAATCGGTGACACCACGCTGCTACGACTGCAGCAGTGGTCTCTGGAACAGACAACATCACTTTTTGATTCACTTGGCAAGGTAGCAGAGATAGAGGAAGTAAGCGAAGCAGCCCGTAAGGCAGTTGCAGGCTTCCACACCATGGTAAAGCAGGAAATTGACACCTTTACAAGCACCAACATGGCGAGTCAGATAACATCTCTGTTCAAGCGTCTGGGTATTCATCAGGAGTTGTACCGCACCATTGATAATCCGGCACAGGCGCGTAAAAGGATTGAAAATATTGAACAGGTGATAAATGCACTGGCCAGTTTTGAGGAACGTCATCCGGGCGCAGGTCTGGCTGATTTCCTGGAACGGATCGCCCTGCTTGAAGACAATCGTAAAGAAACTGATGATGACCGTAACAAACCGCTGGATGCCGTTACCCTCATGTCCCTGCACGCAAGTAAAGGGCTGGAGTTTCCCCAGGTTTTTCTGGTGGGATTGGAGGAAGGTCTGCTTCCCCACCATCGCTCCATTGATGAAGACCCGGAAGTGGCAGAAGAGCGCCGACTTTGTTATGTAGGTATTACCCGTGCAAGAGAAAAACTGACTATCTCACGATGCCTGAAACGCCGTAAATATGGGACTTGGGAAGAACGTCAGCCAAGCCGGTTTCTTGCTGAAATACCACGTGAACTTTTTGAAGGAGGGCTGGCTGACGAGAATCAGGTTGAAGAGGTTGATATGGGGATGGACTTCTTTGCCCGGATGCAGAATCTATGATCCGCTACCTTAACCGTACAATGCCCCCGCAGAAAATCTTCGGGGGCATTGTTTAATCCAATAAGTTAACGGCTATTTTACTACCGCATTCAGGTCTGCAAGTAACTGATCCGGATCAAGTCCATGGTTAACAGCACCAAGGTCAATCGGTTCACTTTGAGCCCCCATGCAGCTGGCACAGGCCAGATTGTATTTTTTTAGCACCTTTGCTGTTTCGGGATAGGTCCGCAACATTTCGAGAAAGGTCATATTTTTCGTAATTTTAGCTGCCGCCTGTACCATACCCTACCCCCTCTATTCGTATCTTATCTCAATTATTTCATACTCTTTAGTGCCAGCCGGAACCTTTACCTTCACCGAATCATCAAGTTTGTGGCCGATCAGCGCCTTGCCCACCGGCGAGGTGCAGGAGATCTTGGACAGCTTGATATCAGCCTCATCTTCGCCCACAATCTTGTAGGTTATTTCTTCTTCAGTAGCCGTATCATACAGGGTAACCGTTGCGCCAAAGACAACCTTATCCGGCTTAAGGCCTGTCAGATCAACAACATGGGCACGGGCCAGCTTTCCTTGCAGCTCCTGGATACGCCCCTCAATAAAACCTTGACGATTTTTTGCCGCATCATATTCTGCGTTTTCCGACAAGTCACCGTGACTACGCGCTTCAGCAATGTCCTGAATCACCTTGGGACGTTCCTCACGGATAAGGCGTTTCAGTTCTTCCTGAAGCGCTTCATGACTCTCTTTGGTAAGTGGGATGGTAATAGACATCGTTTGCAACAGCTCCTAAAAAAGATAATCCTGAAGAGGCTTGACCTGCAGATCCTGCTCTTTCAGGGTAATAATTGCCTCTACAGCAGCATTGGCTCCGGCAGCGGTGGTGTAATAAGCCACACTGTGCATCAGGGATTCACGACGGATAGAAAAAGAATCTGCCACGGCCTGCGCCCCCTGAGTAGTGTTGATCACCAGTTGCACTTCACCGTTTTTCAGGGCATCCACAATATGTGGGCGGCCTTCCTTAACCTTGTTGACGCGTTTGACCGGTATTCCTTTTTCTTCCAGAAATGCAGCTGTACCGCCGGTTGCCTGCAGACCGAAACCAGCCTTATACAGCTTTTCAGCAGCGTTTACAACCAGTTTCTTGTCTTCATCCCGTACACTGATAAAGGCATTTCCAGAGAGTGGCAGTTTGACATTAGCCCCCATCTGAGACTTGGCAAAGGCCTCGGCAAAGGTGGCGCCAATCCCCATCACCTCTCCGGTTGATTTCATCTCCGGACCCAGCAGAGTATCAACGCCAGGAAATTTGGCAAACGGGAAGACCGCTTCTTTGACCGAGTAGTAATCAGGCACGATATCACCGGACACACCCAGCTCTGCCAAAGTCTTGCCGGCCATGACACGTGCTGCAATCTTGGCCAGGGGACGACCGGTTGCCTTGGAGACAAACGGTGCGGTGCGGGATGCGCGCGGGTTTACCTCAAGCACGTAGATTGTGCCGTTTTTTACCGCATACTGAACATTCATCAGCCCCTTGACATTCAACTCCAGAGCCATTACCTCGGTCTGACGACGAATCTCGTTGATGATATCACGGGATAAGGAGTAGGGAGGCAGCGAACAGGCAGAGTCACCGGAATGGATACCAGCCTCTTCGATATGCTCCATAATTCCCCCGATCACCACCTGGGTGCCGTCACAGAGGGCGTCCACATCCACCTCAATGGCATTATCCAGAAACTTGTCTACCAGAATCGGATGTTCCGGTGATGCCTGCACCGCTGTCGTCATATAACGCAGCAGATTATCAGCATCATAGACGATTTCCATGGCCCGGCCGCCTAATACGTAGGAGGGCCGCACCACCACCGGGTACCCGATCCGATTGGCTACTGTTTCAGCCTCTTCAAAGGAACGGGCTGTACCGTTGGCTGGCTGCAGCAGATTCAACTTGTTCAGCATCTCCTGGAACCGTTCCCGGTCTTCAGCCCGATCAATCGCATCAGG
>DYNH01000063.1 GCA_020721175.1 Trichlorobacter lovleyi
ATGGAGCCTTCTACGGTCCCAAAATTGACATAAAACTGCGTGATTGTCTTGACAGACGGTGGCAGTGTGCTACTATCCAGTGCGATTTTACCCTGCCCGAGCGGTTCGATCTGACCTATGTTGCCAGTGACGGCGAGCGTAAACGGCCTGTCATGGTACATCGGGTTATCCTTGGTTCTATTGAACGCTTTATTGGCGTGTTGATCGAACACTTTGCCGGCAATTTTCCGCTCTGGCTTTCTCCTGTTCAGGCTGTCGTCTTGACAGTAACTGACAACCAGATTTCCTATGCCCAGGAGGTGTTCAAGCAACTCCGGTCAGCAGGAATTCGTGTGCAGGAAGATCTGCGGAATGAAAAACTTAACTTCAAGATCCGTGAAGCCCAGTTACAGAAAATTCCGTATATGCTGGTAATTGGAGACAAAGAAGTTGAACAGGGTACAGTGACACCCCGGTATCGAGATGGCAAAAATTTACCTGCAATGACACCAGATGCATTCATTGCCTTTGTTGAAGCAGAAACAAAGGCCTATAAGTAATTTATTAATACTGACACTGTCAGGAGGTGCCGTCATAGCTGCCCCTACCAAAACCGCAACGGTCAACATCAATCACGCTATTCGTGCTTCAGAGGTGCGTGTGATTGCGCATGATGGTGAACAATTAGGAGTGATTACGCTGCGCGAAGCTCTGGAAGCTGCAGAAGCGCGCCATCTTGACCTGGTGGAAGTGTCTCCCACGGCAACCCCTCCGGTCTGCCGGATTATGGATTACGGTAAATTCAAGTATCAGCAGAGCAAGAAACAGCAGGAAGCAAAAAAGAAGCAGGTACAAGTGCAGGTTAAAGAGGTCAAGATCCGGCCCAAGACTGATGACCATGACCTTGATTTCAAGGTTAAACATGTACGACGCTTTCTTGAAGAAGGAAACAAGGCCAAGGTAACGCTTGTGTTCCGTGGTCGTGAAATTACCCACCAGGATATCGGACGGGCAGTGATTGAAAAATTTGCCTCCGAGTTGGCTGATATAGCCGTTGTTGAGGTTCAGCCAAGGATTGACGGCCGCCAGATGTTCATGATTGTTGCACCAAAAGTCAAGAAGCACTGATTGATATACTCGTTACCATTTACAAAGAAGGAGCAATTCAATGCCTAAAATCAAGACCAACCGTGGTGCTGCAAAACGTTTCAAAAAAACCGGTACCGGCAAGGTAAAATGCGCCCATGCCTTTACCAGCCACATCCTGACCCACAAGAGCAGCAAGCGTAAGCGTAACCTGCGCCAGAGCAATACGGTGGCTGCAGTGGATCAAAAAAATATTTGTGCTTTGATTCCCTATATGTAGTTAGAAACAACGTCTGTTGTTTCGCCCCAGAGCCGCGAGGAAACGGCCTCTTGCGGATCGGGTAATTTAACCTGAAGGAGTATCAAGATGCCGAGAGTAAAAGGTGGTTTTAAGACACGGCAACGCCGTAACAAGGTTCTGAAGCTTGCCAAAGGGTACCGTGGAGCACGGAGCAAGCTGTTTAGAAGTGCGACTGAAGCAGTTGACCGGGCACTGAATTATGCTTTCCGTGACCGTCGTGTTAAAAAGCGGGATTTTCGTTCACTCTGGATCATGAGGATTAATGCTGCATCCCGTTTGAATGGTCTTTCTTACAGCAAGTTTATTTTTGGTCTGAAAAAAGCGGATGTCCAGATAGATCGTAAGGTTCTTGCTGACATTGCCATCACTGACCCCAAGGGGTTTGCCGAGATTTCGGCATTGGCCAAGGCCCAGCTGTAAGGCTGGTTTGTTTGTGAAAAAAAGGGGATGGGAGTCAGGCACTCTCGTTCCCTTTTTTCCGTTTTACTCCAATTTCCGGTTGTTTAAAGGATTGAGATATGCGGGAACAGCTTGAACAAATGCGACAGTCGGCCTTATGCGCCATAGCTGCAGCAACCAACGAAGATGCTCTGAATGAAGTCAGGGTCCGCTATCTGGGCCGCAAGGGAGAACTGACTGCCCTGATGAAAGGTCTGGGAGCTCTTCCGCCTGATGAACGTCCTGTGGTTGGTCAATTGGTTAACACGGTTAAGGATGAGGTCGAGTCCGTGATTGAACAGACCATGGTCCGTGTTCGTGAAGAGGCCACAGCCAAACGGCTTGCCACTGAGCGTATAGATGTGACCTTGCCTGGGCGGATTCATCGTCAAGGCAGCAAACATCCGGTCACCCTGGTGATTGAAGAAGTCAGTGAAATTTTTGCAGGCCTGGGATTTTCGGTTGCCGAAGGGCCGGAGATTGAACATGACTGGTACAACTTTGAGGCACTGAACTTTCCACCCGAGCATCCGGCCCGTGACATGCAGGATACTTTTTTTGTGGAAAATGAACTGCTACTGCGTACCCATACCTCTCCGGTTCAAATTCGCACTATGTTAAAACAAAAACCACCGGTGCGGATTATTGCTCCTGGTACGGTCTATCGTTGTGACTCCGATGCCACTCATTCTCCCATGTTTCACCAGATTGAAGGTCTCATGGTTGATAAAAAGGTCTCTTTTGCTGATCTGAAGGGGGTTCTGACTACCTTTACCAATCAGCTCTTTGGTCAGAAGACCGGAGTCCGGTTGCGTCCCAGTTTTTTCCCCTTCACCGAACCTTCGGCAGAGGTTGATATCGCTTGTGTAATCTGTGGCGGTTCAGGCTGCCGTGTCTGCAAGCAGACCGGTTGGCTTGAAATTCTGGGCGCCGGTATGGTTGATCCTGAGGTTTTCAAGCATGTGGGGTATGATCCTGAAGCCTTCTCAGGCTTTGCATTTGGCATGGGGGTTGAGCGGATAGCAATGTTGAAGTACGGCATCAGCGATATGCGGCTCCTCTTTGAAAATGATGTTCGTTTCTTACAACAGTTTTAGTCCGGTGAATCTATGAAAGTTACCTATAACTGGCTGAAAGAGTTTGTTGATTTTGATCTGTCACCTGCTGATCTGTCCGATCTGCTGACCATGCTTGGACTTGAGGTGGAGGGGGTAGAACAACTGGGTGGCGGTATGGATGAGGTTGTGGTTGCACGGGTTCTTGAAAAGAACCAGCATCCGAATGCTGACAAACTCTCACTCTGCAAGATTGATAACGGTAAAGAGATCCTCTCGGTAGTTTGCGGTGCGCAGAACTTCAAGCAGGGGGATGTTGTTGCCCTGGCTCAGATTGGTGCCGTGCTACCGGGTGACTTCAAAATCAAACGTTCTAAAATTCGGGGTGAAGAATCCTGTGGTATGCTTTGTTCCGAGAAAGAGTTGGCGCTGGCAGATGAAAGTGACGGCATCATGGTGCTGCCGGAAAATTTAATCCTTGGGACCCCATTTTTTGAAGCTATGGGTCTCAAGGATACAATTTTTGAGATTGGTTTAACGCCCAACCGTGCTGATTGCCTCAGTGTGGTCGGTATTGCGCGCGAGATTGCTGCCAAACTGGGTAAACGAGTGCGCTACCCTTCTGTTGTAGTGCCGGAATACGGCGAACCGGTTGACAGCAAGGTCTCTGTCGTTATTCAGGATCCAGCAGGGTGCCCACGCTATGCAGCACGTTTTATATCTGGCTGCAAGATTGCACCATCTCCGGCCTGGCTGGTCAATCGTCTTAATGCTGTTGGTGTCCGTTCGATCAATAATGTGGTGGATATCACCAACCTGGTCATGATTGAACTTGGACATCCTCTGCATGCCTTTGATTACACTCAGGTAGCTGGTGGTCGAATCATTGTGCGCAGGGCAGGGGATGGAGAGTCATTCCGTACCCTGGACGGTCAGGAACGGCAACTTGCCGCGACTGACCTGATGATCTGTGACCGTGACCGGGCTGTTGCCCTTGCTGGTATCATGGGTGGTGAAAATTCAGAAATTCTTGATACTACTACCGATATCCTGCTTGAAAGTGCTTTTTTTGATCCTCCCACGATTCGTCGAACCGGCAAACGGCTGGGGCTGCATACTGAATCATCCCATCGTTTTGAGCGTGGAGCAGATCTTGAAATGGTGCCCCTGGCACTGGATAGGGCTGCCAGCCTGATGGCTCAACTTGCGGGCGGATGTGTTGCAACCGGTCGGGCTGATACTTTTCCCACACCCAAAACGCCGGTTTCGATAACCTTTCGTCCAGAGCGGGCAAATGCTTTGCTGGGGCTGTCTCTGAGTGCTGATCGGATGGCTGAATTGTTCCGTAACCTTGAATTTCAAGTCCAGCCGGTTGCCAATGGCAGCTTCCTGGTTACCATCCCCTCCTACCGTATTGATATCGAGCGGGAAATTGATCTGGTTGAAGAAATTTGCCGTCTGAACGGATTTGATCAGGTTGCTGCTACCATGCCGATTGCCCAGGTGATCTCGGATCGTCCTTCCCTGCATCAGAGGCTGCAGCGTTCTGTACGGGATCATTTTGTCGCCGAGGGGATGCATGAAATTGTCTCGTTCAGTTTTATTGCGTCTGGCGCTGCTGAGCGGTTAAAGCTGAAAGAAGATGATCCTCGCAGTAACAGCATCAGGCTGTGTAATCCACTGGCTGCAGAACAGGCTGTCATGCGGACTACGCTGTTGCCCGGACTTTTAGAGACAGCCTCACGCAATATGAACTTCCGTAGTCTTGATCTGCGTCTTTTTGAGATGCGCCGGGTGTACCTTCCTGTCCCTGGGCAGGAAATGCCCCATGAACCAATCTTCTGTGCCGGTCTTATTGCTGGTGTCAGAGAGCAGGAAAGCTGGTGTCGTCAGGCTGTTGAAGCAGACTTCTATGATACCAAGGGTATTGTTGAAAATCTGTTTGAACAGTTACATATCAGAGGAGTTGTCTGGTCTTCCGATGCGCCTGAACCGTTTTATCATCCTGGTAAATGCTGTCGTATTCTGGTTGGTGGCGTAACGATTGGCACAATTGGAGAGATTCATCCCGATGTTTTGAAAAACTATGATATTGAACGGTCAGTTTATTATTTTGAGTTGAATTTTGAAGAACTGGTACGGCTTGCCGGTAATCGCAAGGTTATCGTGCCACCATCGCGTTTTCCTGATAGCGTCAGAGACCTGGCCCTGTTGGCGCCACTTGAGCTTGCATCTTCCCAACTAGTGGATTGTGTGAAGGGATTACGGTTGAAGGAGCTTGAAGAGGTAGCTATCTTTGATCTGTATCAAGGGGATCGTGTACCTGATGGTCACAAGAGTATTGCACTCAGGCTGCGTTACCGTTCCAGTGACCGGACCATGACGGATGATGAGGTGCAGTTGGTACATACTAAAGTGGTTGCAGTGCTGACCGGAAAGCTGAATGTTACTGTACGTTAATACTTTATATGTGTGAAAATGCTTGCGAAAATCCGGATAAATGATTAAGATAAATCAAGTAAATTCACCCCCACAAAGGAGTAAGCAACAATGAAAAAATTGGTATCCGTAGTGCTGATGGCTGCATTTCTGAGTATTTCTTCCTTGGCTTTTGCTGCTGAATTGAAGATGGTTGGTACTATTGAAAAAATTGAAGTGCAGGGTGCTGCTGCCACTGTTACCCTTAAAGATGGCAAGAGTGGAGCCAGCATACAAGTGGTTGTAAAGGATCAGCTGACTCTGGACAAGCTGAAGGACAAGCGCATTGTTGTTGGTGATGAAGTGCGTGTCAAGTATGACGATGCCAACAAGGAAAGCAGACTGTTCCGCAAAACTGCCGGCTGCTAGTTGGTATCGAACAGCATCACATCAAAAAAGCACGGTAATAACCGTGCTTTTTTGATTTTGAAGTACGGAAAGAGCTTACAGTTGATACTGTTCAGCCAATCGTAAAAAATAGAATTCCCTGCAGCAGTGTTCAACCTCAACCAAGGCTGCTACTGCCTCTCCAAAGCCTGTATCACTGAGCGCAAAAACCCCATGCCCTCGTACTATTACGGCCTTGGCAGTAGTCAGACTAAATGCCTTGGACAGGCTTTCGGCCAGACCGCCAACGCCTCCTTCACCACTCACAACCGGGATCGTACCTATCATAGCTATCTCTGTATGCTTATCCATGGCTGCAAAGAAGCTCAATATCACAGGAAAACGAGGGTGTCCATGGAGTATGACCTTGCACCCGGCAGTTTTGTATATGGCTCTATGGGCAGGCAGCTCACTTGAGGCAGTGATGCCAGCTGTGGATGATTCATCAAAGGGAAGCGCGTCTATCTGTCCAGGCAGTTCATCAAGCCGGGCTGAAGTTTGGGATATGTACAGGGTATCTTCAGTTCTGCAGGAGATATTGCCAAAAAACGAATCAACCAGGCCTAATTGTACGGTAGCCTTCCCGGCAAGACTCATCTCGGAAAGTAGTTTTTCCGGTTGTACCGGAGCTTTGGCGCTAAACAGGAATCGGGTCAGGGAAAGTGGTTTCAGACAGTTGATTCTGTAGCGATTGAGAACATCTTTTTCTTCAACGAGCAAGGGGCCGGCTGTTAGCAGATCTTCCAGATACTTGATAGTGGTTGCGTGCAACAGGGAGGACCAGGCAATGTAGGCCTGCTCCACAGTAAGAGCCCCCTGGCTAACCATGCCGATTCCCTCGACTATACATCCCTTGCGTTTGCGTAGTGCCGTGCAGATTGCATCTGTTAATGTTGACTGGTCCTGACAGTGCCGTACAAGGGGGATGTCGTGTAGTGACGAAAGGGATTCAGAGTCATGAGGAACAATCATGATGCTGTCGGGTAATGTACGACGGAGCAAAAAAGCGGGGAAGGGATGCAGAGGTTCAGCTACTATTACTGCTGCACAGTCAAGTTTTTGCAGTATCTGGCATGCCAGTGACGCAAGGTTTTGGGATCCATAGCTGCACATTGAATCATTCTGGCTACTAATGGCAGTTTTATCAGCTTTGCTGCACTGTTCATCAATCAGTAATTGTACGTATCGTCTAAGTTGCTGTTGCATCAGGGGAGATTGGTAATCAACAAAGAACCATCGGCCAAGACTTCTTTACGAAATTGAATTCGTTGCCGCAGCGCATAGTTAACTGACGCAATCTTGACTGGACTGCCCGGCATAAACGCACTCGTGATATTGTTGCCGGACTGCCAGGCCTCGAAGTGAACGTGGGGACCGGTTGAACGACCAGTACTGCCGGCCAGGGCAATGGTAGAACCCTGCTTTACTGTCTGTCCCTGCTGGACACTGTTTTTACTATTATGTCCATAAAGGGTAATCATGCCATTAGTGTGTTCAATCAGTACTGTCCAGCCGTAACCGGAACGAAGTCCGGAGTAAACGACGACGCCATCAGCAACGGAATGAACCGGGGTCCCTTCCGGTACAGCGATGTCAAGTCCGTTGTGATAGCGCAACTGACCATCTATCGGGTCAATGCGCATGCCAACCCCTGAGGTGAGAGTGCCAGTGACTGGCAGCATGGTTTTAACTGAGTCATGCTTGTTATCTTGAGGAGTTATGTGCGCCTGTACAGTCTTCTCAATAATCTCTGTCAGGGAAGGGGCTGGCGTCTGATTGGTATCACGTGATATGGCCCGTGCGGTTTTTTTCTGCCTGGCTCTGGCGGTTTCTTTAACAACTATCCGTGCATCATTCTGTAACGGGCTGTCAGTAAAGCTTTCAATCCCGTCTATAGTAACAAATCGGTAGATATCAGCCTGGACCGTTTGTAACAGGAGTAAGCTGCTGCCCAGCGCCAGCAGGAACATGCCAACCAGACGAAACGTATGTAGTTTATTGAGTATCAGCATCCGTCAGTATTCGTGCTTGTGGTAAGGGCTCTTTTCTGTTAAAAAAAATCGGTTTGTTTGGCAACTATACTGCTTTACCTGATGTAAAGCAATTCCTACCTGCTTTGTTTTTTACTTCATAGAACAAGGATTTTTAGTGACTTTTACCTATTATGACAAGGTTGTGCGCGGCACCGAACATGAGGATGGATTGGTTATTATCCAATTTCTCAAGGGAATGGTGGGGCAAACCTTTTCTTTTTTAAATTATTATAAAGAAATACCGGTTTCTTATGACGCTCGACTGGTCTCCGTTGAAAATGATATGGCTGAATTTGAGGTGCATGAGTACCAGGCCACGGTGATCACCATCGAGAAAAAGGTCTTGATCAGGGCGCACCCTAAAAGCCCGGTTACAGATGATCTGGTAGGTGAGGTGTTCTATATTAACACAGCCCGTAAAAGGGCTATTCTGACCCGCTTTAATTATGCAAAGATTCGTTCCGATTTGCGAAGTTTTGTCAGGGTTTGTCTTGATGGACGCCGTGCTGATGTTGATATCTATGTTGAAAACGACATAGTAGCTGCTTCTGTCCAGGATATTTCCCTCGGTGGTGTTGCGTTACTGGTAGCAGACCCGGCAGGGATTGAGCTTGGCATGGAAGTAAACATTATTCTCAAGCTTGAGGCTTCTGATGACACCTCATTGCTTGAGATCGGTGCAACCTGTACGGTGATTAAAATACTGGGTACAGCATCTCCCTATACCTGTGTTTTTAAATTCCATCCTGATCGCCATTCCCAACAGTCCCTTGCCTACTATATCAACCAGCGGCAGGTTGAAATCATACGAGAGCTTAAAGTGTTGGCAGCCTGATTAGTAGCCAGGTTGTGCTGTTTAAAAAAAGTGCATTGCTTGTGGCGTCTGCCTAAATTATGTGCTTTGTCTTCGGTTCCTTTCTGTGTATGTGCTGTAAGACCCTGTAAAATAAGATTTTTATTTTTTGTGGATGTTGGCAACGTGCTTGCATGTTTGATAAAAAATTTGTGTGTTGTGGTTAAACACAGGTATAAAAGTTCACTGCTGAGAAGGGGGGATGACTGTGAAAAAGGTAGAGGCAATCATCAAGCCATTCAAATTGGATGAAGTCAAGGAGGCCCTGAACGAAATTGGCATTCAGGGAATCACTATCAGTGAAGTCAAAGGATTCGGTCGCCAGAAAGGGCATACTGAACTCTACCGCGGAGCTGAGTATGTTGTTGATTTTATTCCTAAAATCAAGCTTGAAATTATTGTGGGTGATGCAATTCTCCCTAAAGTTGTTGAGGCCATTGAAAAAGCGGCCAAAACCGGCAGAATTGGTGATGGCAAGATATTTGTGACACCGGTTGAAGCTGTAGTCAGAATCAGGACTGGCGAAACCGGCGAAGACGCCCTGTAGTTTCCCTATTTACGTGAAAGGAGAAGTTTGATGACACCGAAGCAGGTTGTTGAATTTGCCAAAGAAAATGGCGTTTTGATGGTTGATTACAAGTTTATGGATTTTATAGGTACCTGGCAACACGTCTCTGTGCCTATTACCGAGTTTGATGAGGACACCTTTGAAGAGGGACAAGGTTTCGACGGTTCTTCAATTCGGGGCTGGCAACCGATTCATGCCTCCGATATGATCCTCCTGCCGGATCCTACATCAGCCAAGATTGATCCATTTATTGCCGTACCGACCATGTCGTTAATCTGTAATATTTTTGATCCAATTACCAAAGAAGACTACACCCGTGATCCGCGAAACATCGCTCGTAAGGCTGAAGCATATCTGAAGTCTACCGGTCTCGGTGACACTGCCTTCTTTGGACCTGAGGCTGAATTTTTCATCTTTGACGAAGTTCGTTACGACTCAACCTCCAACCAGGCTTTCTATATGGTTGATTCTGTCGAGGGTGCCTGGAACACCGGTCGTGAAGAGTTTCCCAACCTTGGTTACAAACCACGGCACAAGGAAGGTTACTTCCCCTGCTCACCAGTTGACTCACAGAATGACCTGCGGAACGAAATGGTTATGGAGCTGCAAAAAGTCGGTATCCGTGTTGAGTGTCAGCACCATGAGGTTGCCACCGGTGGCCAGGCAGAAATCGATATGCGCTTTTCATCGCTGGTTGACATGGCTGACCAGCTGCAGTGGTTTAAATATGTCATCAAGAACGTTGCCTACCGTAACGGCAAGACCGTAACCTTTATGCCCAAGCCTCTGTATGGCGATAATGGTTCCGGCATGCACTGTCACCAGTCCATCTGGAAAGACGGACAGAATCTGTTTGCCGGTGACAAATACGGCGGGCTTTCCCAGATGGCCCTCTGGTACATTGGCGGTATCATCAAGCACGCCAAGGCACTCTGCGCCATAACCAACCCCACCACCAACTCTTACAAGCGTCTGGTGCCTGGCTTTGAGGCTCCGGTTAATATGGCATACTCCAGCCGTAACCGTTCAGCTTCACTGCGTATCCCTATGATGTCCACCAACCCCAAGGCAAAGCGGATCGAATACCGTACTCCTGACCCGTCCTGCAACGGTTACCTGGCTTTTGCTGCCATGCTGATGGCCGGTCTGGATGGTATCGAGAACAAGATTGATCCAGGGCAGCCGCTGGACAAAGATATCTATGGTCTGTCTCCTGAAGAATTGAAGGATATTCCGTCTGCTCCGGGTACGCTGGAAGAAGCGCTGAAGGCACTTGAGGCTGATCACGAGTTCCTGCTGAAAGGTGATGTTTTTACACCGGACGTTATTGAAAAGTGGATTGAGTACAAGATGGAGGCTGAAGTGAATCCGGTGCGTATGCGTCCGGTGCCTTTGGAGTTTGCCTTGTATTATGATATTTAGATTTTTCTTTTAGAATAATGCTGTACTGAAAGGGCGGAAGAAATTCCGCCCTTTCCTTGTCTGTGTCGGAGCCTTGATTGACTTCACCCGCTGCATCTGTTAAAAAATATCTTTTACTGAAGACGGGAAGAGATATCCAATGATTGAAAATATGCTGTTCAAGTTGTCAGTTATGTTGGTGCCCGGCCTGTTGGCCATTACCTGCCATGAAGTGTCCCACGGTTATGTTGCCTGGCGTTTTGGAGATCCGACCGCCCGTATGCTGGGGCGACTCACCCTGAATCCCCTGAAGCATATAGATATCTTTGGTACCCTGATGCTGGTAGTGGTGGGAATCGGTTGGGCCAAGCCAGTGCCGGTGGTAATTGAAAATCTGCGAAATCCAAAGAAAGATATGGTCTGGGTCTCAGCCGCTGGTCCGATTACCAATCTGATGCTTGCCCTTGTATCGGCAGCTTTGTTGCGGTTATTGATGGCTTTGCCTCCTGATGCTTCCGGCGCCCTGTTTGTGTTGCGGCCTTTAAGCTATATGGCCAGTTTTTCGATCTACATCAACCTGCTGCTGGCTTTTTTTAATATGATTCCAATCCCGCCTCTGGATGGTGGTCGGGTCATGATGGGGCTTTTGCCCTATCGCCAGGCTACAGCCCTGGGTCGGATAGAACCTTATGGTATGATGATTATTATTGCGCTGGTTTTTTTTACGCCGGTTTTTTCCTACCTGCTGCTGCCACTGTTGATGGCGGGTATCAAACTGCTGGCCGGCCCGTATAGCCTCATGGTCTTAAAAGTTGCAAGCTTCAAAATGATGTAAATTTCCAAAAAGGTGATACCGATGCAAAAACAACGTGTAGTCAGTGGTATGCGCCCCACCGGGCGTCTTCATATTGGTCATTACCATGGTGTGCTTGAAAACTGGATCAGGATTCAGGAACAGTTTGACTGTTTCTTTTTTGTGGCTGACTGGCATTCCCTGACCACCGAATATGCCGAAACCTCCGGTATTAAAGGGTCTGCCCGTGAAATGGTGCTGGACTGGATCGCTTTTGGCCTTGACCCTGCCAAGTGTTTGATTTTTGAACAGAGCCAGGTTGCACAGCATGCTGAGCTGAATCTGATTCTGGGAATGATTACCCCGGTTTCCTGGCTGGAGCGTAACCCGACGTATAAAGAAATGCTTGATAATATTGAACAGCGTGATCTCACTACCTTCGGTTTTCTGGGATATCCGGTACTTATGGCTGCCGATATCATCCTTTATAAAGCGACCAGAGTCCCTGTGGGGCATGATCAGTTACCGCACCTGGAAATCACCCGTGAGATTGCCCGACGTTTCAACCATCTCTATAACTGTCAGGTATTCCCGGAGCCAGAAGCCTTTTTGACCGAAACCCCCAAGCTGCTTGGACTTGATGGTCGCAAGATGAGCAAATCCTACGGTAACTCGATCTATCTGTCCGAGACTGCTGAAGAAACCGCTGCCAAGATCAAGGGAATGGTGACCGATACCCAGCGTGTCCGGCGTGCTGATCCTGGTGATCCTGAGCAATGTGTGGCATTTAACCTGCATCGTCTCTACGTGCCACAGGACAGGCTGGATGAAATTATCCCGGCTTGCAAGAATGCCACAATCGGTTGCGTGGATTGCAAAAAGATCTTGACCGGTTGCCTGAATGAACGCTTGGCACCCTTCCGTGCCCGGCGTGAAGAACTGGCCAAGAACCCCGGATTTGTTGATGATCTGCTGGCAGAAGGCAGCTGTAAAGCCTCGATTGAGGCAGCTACAACCATGCAGGAAGTGCGGGCTGCACTCCAGGTATAATCATGCCACAGACGGCTGAAACAGTGCCGGCATCACTTTTTGAGGGGGTTGCTCAGGGGTACAGTGTGAAACTGGATGCCTTTGAAGGCCCCCTTGACCTGCTACTCCATCTGATTCGCAAGAATGAGGTGGATATCTACGATATTCCGATCGCCCTGATTACCCGCCAGTACCTGGATTACCTCAAGCTGATGAAGGAGTTGAACCTTGACCTGGCCGGTGATTTTCTGGTCATGGCTTCAACGCTTCTTCAGATTAAATCCCGCATGTT
>DYNH01000064.1 GCA_020721175.1 Trichlorobacter lovleyi
TTATTCTAGCGGGTAATCATAGAGCCTTACAAATCTGAAACCTCTCTTTTTAAGTTCCGGTATTGCTGCCATGATACCTGCACCGGTACCGGACTCGGGATGATTGATATGGGCTATGATGATGTCACCAGGCCTTGAACTGAGCATGGCTGTCTTGACCTGAGCTGCACTGAAGGTTGCGCCCGCATCTCCCAATACAGAAAAACCGATCACTTCATGGCCAAGCATCTGTGAGACCTTAACGGCAAGTTCATCGTAATAGGCTGTGCCGGAGCGATACCAGCGGGTACGCCTGCCGGTTATCTTCTCAATCTTGCGTGCGTTCAGTTCAATCTCTTCAACCAGTTCCCTGATATCTTTTGTTCCGCCAATTCCGTACACAGAACGACCGTTTACAGAGGCTGGTTTGTGAAGCATTCCGTGGTTGGCTATGTCAAACCAGGGGTTGACGGAAATTTTTTTAAAAAGTTCCGGGTTGGCGTCAATCCAGCGGGCATTGACAAAAAGCGTCGTCGGTATCTGCTCTTTTGCAAGATAATCAGCCAGTTTCTGATCAAGCCCGCTCCCTTTTGGTGAGCCACAGGCATCCAGAGTCAAGGCCAATACCTTTTCAGTGGTTGCCAGACGTGTGCGTACTCCCGAGACATTTTCTCCCCACTCTTTTGGGGTCCTGTTTTTAAACTCAAGGGAAATCCTGGTAACAAGCTGTTCCATATCTTCGGCAGCCGCTGCAGCGGACAGTGTGATGGCCAGTACCAGCATGGTAAAGAAAACAATAATAGTTTTATGCATGATTTAACACTCCGGTTTGATAACTTCGGTTTCTACCTTGCCAGATTTGGCTTGCTGCTGATTATTCCATCCCCCACTGCAAGGCGCTACTGTATGCGGTACAGCGTACGATAGACTCCGATGTAAGAAATAATTTTTTTTACATAATTACGGGTTTCACGATACGGTATGTTCTCAATAAATTCGTCACGTGGAATCTCTCCAAATGAGTTACGCCAGCGCTTTACCGCACCGCCTCCGGCATTATAGGCAGCCAATGTGTAAACTCTATCCTGATGATATTTGTCCAGCAATTCACGCAGATGTTTGGTTCCGATCCGGATGTTGGTTTCCGGGTCAGTCAGAATCATCGGGTTAAAAGGCTTTTTACCTTTATATCCGGCAGTCATTCTAGCTGTGGCTGGCATTAACTGCATCAAGCCGATGGCGCCAGCATGGGATTTTACATCTGCCCTGAAGCTGCTCTCTGCCTTTGCAAGTGACAGAACCATTGAATCGGACAATCTGTATGTACTGCTGTATCGGCTGAAGAGTTCCTCAAAAGGACGTGGAAAACCAATGGCCCAGAATGCCAGGTTATTCTTTTCAATGCTGTTCGGACGGTTCTTTTGAAAAGTGATTATGGAACCGTGAAGATCACCTGCGAGATTTTGCAACCTGGCCAGACCTGGTGCTTGCTCCCTTTCTGGGACTTTATGTATAATGACTGCTAATTCAGTCCGTGCCTCTTCAAGCATTCCCAGCATTGCAAGGGCCTGTACCCTTTCAGAACCTGCGGGTAATGCCGGTTCTGGAAGCCTTTCAGGGAGTGGGGGATGGCCGGTTGAAGACCCGCTACGCAACCTGTGCCAGGCAGTATAAAAACCAAAAGGGTATTCCTGTTCCATCTGTTTGTATACCTTCAAAGCCTCATTTGTCCGGTTTTTACGCTCCAGGACACGGGCGTACCAGTATTGGGAGCGTTCACGGTATTTATTGTCATTAAAGAGCCTTTTCATGCTCTCTTCTGCGGCAGACAAATCTCCGGAACGGTAGTTACACCAGGCCAGCTCCCAACCTGCGCGAGAGGCCAGATCTGATGACGGAAATTCTTTTACAAGCCTTTCCAGAAGTATGGCTGATTCAACAAACCGGTTTCTGTTTTTATTGAGTAGCGCTGCCTCCATCAGGGCATCATCTGCAAGAGGCCCCTTTTCTGATGCAAGGGAGAGCAAATGTGCAAGGGATTGTTCTGGTTCATCCAGCCGCATTTCAGTATATGCCAGGAGCAAACGGGCTTCGTCCCGCACAGAAGTTCTACTGTAGGCGGCAGAACGTTTGAGAAATGGTTTTGCCAATGAATAATGACGTTGTCTGATGGCTGACAAGCCGGATTTCAATTCAATACGCGCCAGCAGTTCATCTGATAGTCCGTTACGCGGGATACCTGAGAAGACCCATGCTGCTGAGCTGGGAAGATTACTGGCAAGCAGAAGTTCACCCCTGCGTAACAGCTCTTCCGCTGTAAAGTTTATTGATTGAGTATATCCCTTTTTGTTGAGAGCTTTTAAACTTGAGAATGAGTTTTCAGCGACCCTGGCGGCAGGGTGCTGAATATAGATGGTACGGTATGTCTGGATTGCAGATTTAAGATCACCCAGTTTTTCATGGCAAACCGCTGAATTATACAGACTGTCTGTGTAATCGCCACCCTGTCTGTAGTCTGTTGTAAATTGCCTGTAAGCTGCCAGCGCTTCCTTGATATCACCTGAATAAAACAGGGCATCAGCGTACAGCTTCTCCATCCTGCGTCTGGTGGCAGGGATTGCAGTGCGTCGCGACGCATCAACAGCCTTTATAGCAGCTTCACGGTATCTCTTTGCATCAAACAATGCCTCTGCCTTAAGGCTGGCAGCAACATCGGCAAGCAGAGGATAGCCTTTTTCCGCATCATCAAGGTAGTCAATTGCCTCATTGAATAATTTGAGGTCAAGCGCTGCCTTGCCAGCCAGCAGATTACGCGGACCAGTTGGCGGTGCTGCAATGGCTGCCTTGAGTGCTTCCCGGTACATATTGCTTTTGAGAAAACCTGCTGCCCTGGCAGTCTGATTTTTCGGAATTTGAGTTGTATCTGCACAGGCAATGACTGTCGTAGACAAGATTGTGGTCAGGACAGTTGCCATGATACGGTAAAATAATTGTTTCATAATTTGACATTCCTGGAATATTACAATTTATTATAATGCAAAATATACATGTAATATTAGAGGCTCTTTCAAAAAGATTGTCATCCCCGAATGCCTCTATCGGGGATCCAGCCTTTTCAGTCAGTTAAAATCTGGATTCCGGCTTAAAGCCTGCCGGAATGACATAATTAGGGACTTTTGAAAGAGGCTCATTAGATTATTACATCTGCTTGCTAATGAGAAGCAGTTCAGGTGGCTGGTTTTTTTTCAGGGATTAGTACATCTTGTTACTGCCTGCTGGTTAAACAGTTTTATTAAAGCATCTTGCGTAAAAATTTACCGGTAAAGGAACAGGATGTTGCTGCAACCTGTTCCGGCGTGCCTGTGGCAACAACTTTACCTCCTCTTTCCCCCCCTTCAGGACCAAGATCGATAATCCAGTCGGCAGTTTTGATTACATCCAGATTATGCTCAATAATAACTATTGTATTACCGCTATCCACCAGCCTGTGCAGGACATCAAGCAGCTTGGCTATATCAGCAAAATGCAATCCGGTGGTTGGCTCATCAAGGATATATATAGTCCTTCCCGTACCACGTTTTGATAATTCTTTGGATAATTTGACCCTTTGTGCCTCTCCTCCTGAAAGGGTAGTAGCAGACTGCCCCAGGGTAATGTAACCTAAACCAACTTCAAGCAGGGTCTTAAGCTTGTTTTTTATTTTTGGAATTGCCCCAAGAAACTCCACTGCCTGCTCAACTGTAAGATTCAGCACATCGGCAATGGACTTTCCCTTATACAGCACTTCAAGGGTTTCCCGATTGTAGCGGGCACCCTTGCATACATCGCATTGCACGTAGACATCAGGAAGAAAATGCATTTCAATCTTTAAGATGCCATCACCGGAGCAGGCCTCACAACGCCCGCCTTTTACGTTAAATGAATAACGGCCAGGTTTGTAACCTCTTACCTTTGATTCAGGCAGATTGGCAAACAAGTCACGTATATCCCCAAATACGCCTGTGTAGGTAGCGGGATTACTGCGGGGAGTTCGTCCGATTGGGGACTGGTCAATATTGATTACCTTGTCCAGATGCTCAAGTCCCTTAATTTCATTGCAGGCCCCTGCCTTTTCCCTGCTCTTGTACAGACGTTGCGACAGAATCTTGTGCAAGGTATCAATAATCAGTGTTGATTTTCCTGAACCAGAAACCCCTGTAACACAGGTCATCACCCCAAGGGGTATCTCCACATCAATATCTTTAAGATTGTTTTCTCTTGCACCACTGATAATAATACTCTTCTCGGCAGTGCGCCGTTTTTCAGGAACAGAAATTACAAGTTCGCCGGAAAGATAACGGCCTGTCAGAGATGATGGATTATTCATCACCTCCTTAGGTGTGCCCTGCGCAACAATCTCTCCACCATGAATACCTGCGCCAGGCCCCATATCAATCAGATGGTCTGCTGCAAGGATAGTTTCCTCATCATGCTCCACCACCAGCACAGTGTTACCTATATCACGCAGATGTCGCAATGTGGCCAGCAGCCGATCATTATCCCGCTGGTGCAACCCGATGGAAGGCTCATCAAGGATGTACAGTACCCCCACCAGTGAAGAACCGATCTGTGTTGCCAGCCTGATCCGCTGTCCCTCTCCACCAGAAAGGGTTCCGGAAGTGCGGTCAAGCGACAGGTAATCAAGCCCCACGTTTACCAGAAAGCCAAGCCTTTCGTTGATCTCCTTGAGGATGCGCCTGGCGATCTCGCTTTCTTTGTCTGAGAGTGAGATGTTTGCAAAAAAAGACTGGCAATCGCGGATAGGCAGGGCCGTTACCTGTTGTATATTCTTGCCTCCAACCGTTATATGCAGCGCCTCTGGTTTAAGTCGGGCGCCTTTACAGGTCGGGCATGGCATCACATTCATGTATGGTGCCAGATCTTCTCTGATTGTATCTGATTCAGTCTCACGAAAGCGACGTTCCAGGTTGCTGAGTACACCTTCAAAAGGCTTCTGATAGGTGTGGCGTTTGCCCCTGTTATCTTCCCACCAGAAAGTAACCTGCTCATCACCGCTGCCATACAGCAGAATCTCCTGAACCTTTTTGACAAGTTTATCGAAAGGTGTATTCAAATCAAAGCTGTAAAAATGGGCCAGGCATTCAAGAGTCATCTGGTGGAAGGGGGAAGCCAGACGTTTTTCCCACGGCGCAATAGCCCCTTCCCTGAGAGAGAGCTGCTGGTTAGGCACCACAAGTTCCGCATCAAAATACATCCTTGTCCCCAGTCCGGTGCAATCCGGACAGGCGCCGTAGGGGTTGTTGAATGAAAACATGCGGGGTGCGATCTCGGGATATGATATGCCACAATCAATGCAGGCAAGCTTTTCAGAAAAGATGACGGTCTGTGCTGTCCCTTCAGCGCCAGTGGCCAATACATCAACCTTAACAATACCTTCGGCATGGAGAAGGGCTGTCTCTATGGAATCTGCCAGTCTCCTGGAGATTCCATCCTTAATTACCAGACGATCCACTACAATATCAATGTCATGCTTTTTCTTCTTATCCAGCTCAATCTCTTCGGACAGTTCCAGTTGTCGTCCATCAATGATAACGCGTGTAAAACCTTCTTTGCGTAACTGCTGAAGCTCTTTTCTGTACTCGCCCTTACGTCCGCGAATCATCGGAGCCAAAAGCAGTAGTCTGGTGCCTTCCGGCATCTCCATAATCCGATCAACCATCTGTGAAACTGTCTGGGCTGTAATCGGCTTCCCGCAAATTTGACAATGGGGACGCCCGATTCGAGCAAACAGAAGTCGCAGATAGTCGTAAATTTCAGTTACAGTGCCGACAGTGGAACGCGGATTTTTGGATGTTGTCTTCTGCTCGATAGAGATAGCCGGTGAAAGCCCTTCGATTGACTCAACATCCGGCTTTTCCATCTGTTCAAGAAACTGACGGGCATATGCAGAAAGGGACTCAACGTAACGACGCTGGCCCTCTGCGTAAATGG
Source organism: Trichlorobacter lovleyi (assembly GCA_020721175.1). Classification (GTDB taxonomy): domain Bacteria; phylum Desulfobacterota; class Desulfuromonadia; order Geobacterales; family Pseudopelobacteraceae; genus Trichlorobacter; species Trichlorobacter lovleyi_A. The sequence goes on from DYNH01000064.1 coordinate 5,971, forward strand.
TATCAAACGCCAGTGTGGATTTGCCCGAGCCAGAGAGTCCAGTGATAACTACCAGTTTGTCGCGGGGGATATTTACATCAATGCATTTAAGGTTGTGTTCACTGGCGCCTTTTATGACGATTTGATCATTTGGCATGTAAAATCCATCTGTATATCAATTTGGCTCTGCTGGAAGGGATTTTATGTAATCAAGCAGGTTATCAGCAATTGATTTGCCAATTTTTTTTGTGTCACGCTCTGTGGTCTTGGATGAAAGTACAAATTTTGCTGCCAGCATATAAGGGTTCATCATAAGAATAGCGCCTGGCACCTTCTTTTTACCGTTTTCACTGCCAATTGTAAGGAAAGGGCCGGCAGATTTGTTTGAAAGGTCAGTAACAAGGACAATCAACTCAACTTTTTCTGCGCCGGCACCAAATCCGACTGCCGACTGCATAACCCTGTCCCCTTCATCTACCTTAACAAACCATCCGCCGATCAACCATCCATCTTCAGGAAGGGTTGTGTCTTGAGGTAAACCGTTTTGCGGGTTAACTTTTCCATTAATTTTTAAAGTGTGCTGCCCGCCTGACTCAAGTTCTGCTCTGATCGAATCGGAGAGAACCGCCACCAGTTTTTTTGACTTCTCGCCCGGGTCATCATGTCTGGATTTGGGCAGCACCCTTCTGACGAGATTATTTCTGTGCTCGCGTGAGGATGTCATGATAGAGGGTTCAAGATTAAAATCAGCAAGGTATAAGGTTGCTGGTTTTTTCAGGGATAATTTTGTTGAAGCTTGTGTCTGATCTCCACCGGAAATTGAATGCTGTTCTTTCATTTTTGTGGATGGGCCTGCACAGGCAGTTGTACAAAACATCATGGCTACCAGCAGGCAGAGACATGCAAGTCCGTTTAAAATGAAATAACTGATTGCTGGGCCTCTGGCAAAAGCCAGATTTTGCACTTTGACAAGTGTATGGCAAACGGCATGTCTTCTGCAACCTGATGACATTTGATTCGTGGCGAGCAGGTCAGACCATAAACGTGATACCTTAAAAAAAAGAGCTGTTTTCATTTAATTCACCCCTGACGACTGACTGAGCCTAGAATCTGATTCCGTTACGGAGTAAATCCTCTGCCACCTGTGGAGAAACAGGCTTGCTGAAAAGAAACCCCTGCATCTCATAGCAGCCCAGGGCTTTAAGCGTGTCGAGCTGTTCCAGATTTTCTACCCCTTCAGCGGTGACTTCAAGCTTGAGGGTCTTGGCCATGTCAATGATAATCTTGGCGATTGCCATGTCGTCAGGGTTTGTAATTATATCCCTGACAAAGGAACGATCGATCTTTAATCGCCCCAGTGGAAAGTGTTTAAGATATGCAAGGGAGGAGTAACCAGTACCAAAATCGTCCAGGGAAAGTGAACAGCCCATTGCTGTGAGGGCATATAATAACTCCAGATTTTCAGAGACGTTACGCATCAGTATACTTTCGGTAAGTTCAAGTTCCAGCAGTTTCGCACTAACACCGGTCTCCATCAGGATGGCAGCCACCACCTGATCAAGCTTCATCTTAAACTGGCGCCCGGACAGATTGACCGCAACCCGAACAGGTTTCAAACCAGAATCCTGCCAGGCCCTGGATTGACGACATGCCTCACGGATTACCCATTCACCTATGGAAAGGATCAAACCGGTCTCTTCTGCCAATGGAATAAACCTGTCCGGGGATATCATACCCAGATCAGGGTGATGCCAGCGTAAAAGGGCTTCAAAACCGACGATACGGGTAGTGTTTACATCAATCTGGGGCTGATACAGCAGTTGAAACTCTTCCCTGTCAAGCGCCCGTCTCAGGGAATTTTCAAGCATTATCCGTTCCATCAGTCTCACGTTCAGTTCACTTGAAAAAAACTGAAAGTTGTTTCTATCCATATCCTTGGCCTGATACATGGCCAGATCAGCGTGTTTAAGAAGCGTCTGTGCATCAATACCATCCGTTGGATAAACAGCGACCCCTATACTGGCTGTCAGGTATATTTCCTGGTTATCTATCAAAAATGGTTCTGAAATAATTGCCAGAATTTTAGAGGCTGCGCTACTGATGCCATCTTCATCTGAAACCACACTAAGCAACACAACAAACTCGTCACCACCTACCCGTGAAAGTGTATCACTTTCACGTACGCAGACACGTAAACGATCGGCAACAGTACGCAGCAGTTGATCGCCGGCATTGTGCCCAAGCGACTCGTTAACCGCCTTAAAGCGATCAAGATCAAGAAGCAGCAGCCCGACATTACCATGTATGCGGTTAGCCTGAACTATGGACTGCTGCAAACGGTCATAGAGCAGATTCCGGTTTGGAAGGCCGGTCAATGCATCATAGTTGACAAGTTGATAAATCTCCTGCTCCGCCTTAAAACGCTGGGTAATATTAAGTATTGTACCTACAAGCAGCTCTGGCTGGCCGTCGTTGCCATGTTCAAGTTCATAATGGCTTTCAACTACAATCTCCTCCCCTGTGCGTGTGCCAACACGGAAGTTAATGTTCATGCTGCGTCCGGATTCAATTATCGTGCGAAGTGTCTTTCTGACAAAGGGGAGATCAACAGGATTTATCTGATTGTAAAACCATTCAAGTGATAATTGTGGGGTTGGCTCCTGCCCATAACCCAGTATTGCGAAAAGTTCCGGTGAAAAATAGATACCATTGTTCTGAATATTCCATTCCCAACTCCCAATTCCGGCGATCCTCTGGGCGCGAGAGAGTCTTAGTTCACTCTGACGCAAGGCATTTTCCGCCTGTTTCAGCCGATGAATGGTTTCAGTTTCTTGCAGTGTGCGTGAAACAACTATCGGCAGTCGGTCAAGCAGGGCTGTATCCTTTACAATAAAATCACTTGCCCCAAGCTTGATCATCTGCACTGCCAGGTTTGAATCGTCTCTGCCAGTCACAACAACAAAAGGCACACTTGCACCCAAAGTTCTCATACTGCTGATAAACGCCTCTCCGGTCATATCAGCCAGGTTATAATCCAGCAACAGCAGACAGACAGGGTGGCTGGAAAGCCAGCCCAGTGCCGCATTGCCGCTGGATACAGCGTGGCACTGATAACCTTCATCACGCAATGTTCCTGCGACAAGCTCACCAAAAGGGATGTTGTCCTCAACTATCAGGATTACCCCTTTATTTTTAAGTTCATCCGTTTCAATCATTGTTTTTCTTTTTCAGACACCATCCTGCCTTGTTGACCTGCGGTGTACGGGATATGGCAAGGGAATCAGGCGGTACATCCATAGTTACCGTGGTGCCTGCTGCGATCAACGACCCTTCTCCAACCGTTACCGGAGCAACAAGCTGTACATCACTGCCCACAAACACTCTGTTTCCAATAACGGTTTTGTGTTTTTTTACGCCATCATAATTGCATGTAATAGTTCCGCACCCGATGTTCACGTCAGAGCCAATCTCGGCGTCACCCAGGTAAGTAAGATGTGATGCCTTGCTTCCTTCTCCCATGATCACCTTTTTGGTCTCTACAAAGTTACCTATCTTGACAGATGACCCCAGCACAGAGCCAGGCCTCAGATGGGCCATTGGACCCACAGTTGCATTTTCGCCAACATGGGATTCGGTCAGCACGCTGGCTGATTTGATATGTACATGATTGTCAATTTGGCAATCTGTGATCATTGAATTACTCTCGATCTTGCATCCTGAGCCGATCACCGTGTTACCGGATATAACGCAACCGGGCCAGATTGTAGTGTCAATGCCGATCCTGACTCCGGCGTCAATATAGGAATGCTCTGGATCAACCAGTGTAACACCGGAAAACATCAGATTTCTGTTGATTCGGTTACGCAAAACCCTTTCAGCCTGTGCGAGTTGAGTGCGGTCATTTACGCCATATATCTCTTCAGAAAAATCTGCAATCAGTGCTGTGCAACCGGCATGTTCAGCAACAGCAATCCCCACCAGGTCAGTAATATAGTATTCATTTTGAACATTTTCACTGCCCAGATTTCCGACATGCTCTCTTAGAAAATCAAGCTTCATGCAGTAGATTCCGCTATTTACCTCATTAATGGCCTGCTCTTCACTTGTTGCATCCTTCTGTTCAACAATCCTGCGAACCCTGCCCTCTGTATCACGAATAATCCTCCCATAACCGAAAGGTTTTTCAAGGCGTGCTGTAAGAACAGTAACAGCAGCAGAAGATGAGATATGCTCATTAACAAGACGACGCAGCGTATCACCGGTTAAAAGCGGGGTATCACCACATAAAACAAGTGTAGAACCAGAGAGGCCTTCCAATTGTGGCAAGGAACATGAAACAGCATGACCGGTACCTAACTGTTCATCCTGAATTGCGATGCAGACATCAGGATCGCCTGCAAACTGCTGGCTTACCTGTTCGGCCTGGTGCCCGGCAACAATAACAGTACGACATGAACCTGCGTCACGGGCGGCAGCAAGGGCCCAAGCCAGCATTTGACGACCGGCAATTTTGTGAAGCACTTTTACCAGGTCAGACTTCATTCTGGTTCCCTTGCCTGCTGCAAGGATAACTGCTGATGTTACAGCCATAAAACACTCCAGAAAGTTAACTATTCAGCACAATCGGAGAGCGTAGGTATCTTGCCTGCGTTTAAAGCGGCTTAATGCTCGAATAGTTTTTAAGATTAACAATGAGGCTCTTTCAAAAAGATTGTCATGCCGGAAATGTTTTATCCGGCATCCATGCATTTCAAGCAGTTAGAACCTGGATTCCGGCCTGAACCCTGCCGGAATGACAAATTTTCAGACTTTTGCAAGAGGCTCACAATGAAAGCGATAAAAACGCTTGCAGGTCAGACAGAATGCCCCCTCCTGAATACGCTGAATAATTAAAATATACGTACAGTTATTTAAAATATCGGCCATGAAAGTTTGCAATCGTCAGAAGTATACAAAACAGGTTTATAACGGTCTGTCAACACAGCGTCAAGTTATTATCAACTATTATCGTAACTACTCAGGTAAGGCAACTCAATCGAGATTGGCTGGCAGGTACCCGGTATGAGATGTAACCAGTTAATCTGGACTCCGATGGGGCGCAGAAATTTGCGTCCAGCTCGAACTGCACTGCCATGGTGCTTGTTGAGGCTACAGTTGACAACGTCAAAGTCCAATGTATATATTAACAATATACAAGGAGTCGCCATGGGTAATTTTGATCAGATCACCGGCTTTGAGTGGGATGCTGGAAACATTGACGAAAACTGGGATAAACATGGCGTAAGCAATGCGGAGTGTGAAGAGGTGTTTTTCAACTCACCGCTACTAATACGTTCAGATAGTTCCCATTCGCGGGAGGAAGTCCGCAATGCTGCATTTGGCAGAACAGATACAGACAGGCCACTGTTTATTGTTTTTATGGTCAGGAATAATTGTATACGGGTAATTTCAGCACGGGATATGACAGACAAAGAATTGGAGGTATATCGTGACCGCCTTAAAAAAAGTGCCTGAATTCAAGACTGAGGATGAAGAACGTGATTTCTGGTCTAAAAATGATGCAACTGACTATCTGGATTTCTCTCAGGCCGAGGAAACCGTATATCCCAACCTGAAACCATCAACCAGAGCAATTTCCTTGCGTCTACCGGTATCGCTGATTGATCGGTTGAAGACACTGGCCAACAAAAAGGATGTTCCTTATCAGTCACTCTTGAAGGTGTTTCTGGCCGAAAAGATAGATGAAGCTTTTCATCATGACCAAGTTCTCTGCTTTGATCCCAAATCGGAGCAGCATCGTAGGCAGCATCCATAAGGTCATAGCAGTAGCTAGAGTTTTGTAACTAATTGATTTCCGTTGCGAGCGTTGTGCCTTTGCGTGAGTAACTGCCGTTTTAAGGATTAGTGCTTCTCCGTCGCTGTAAGGCATGTAGAGGCAAGGCATGCCTTGCCGCTACATAAACCGCATTAAGATGCCTTTCGCAGTATAAATGGTAGCAATCAGGGGCTTGGGCTTGATGTTGTAACCTGATTCAGGTAGGGTGCTGCCACTTACAAATTGTTCCCGATAAATCGGGCTTGCAAGACCCTGTTACAGGGCACAAGGGCCTCATGCTTTATGGCATGTGGCTCTTGTCTATTTACGGCTTGATATAAGCATTTAAGCCGATGGTGACAGGTTTGCCGTCAACCATAGCGGTGGTAACGGTGTTGCCCCGTGTGCTTGCAACTACCAGCGTTTTGCCAGACGATGACGGGGTTGGCGTTTCCAGGTCTATTTCGATGTAGAGTTTATTGCCTTTGATTTCGACGGTCATTGCCATGAAGTTGTTCTCCTTTAGCATTTGGGGCTTACTCATGCAGCCAACAATCAGGCAGTAATCAGGACTTTACCTTGCTTACTTTCTTTTTGGTGGCGGGATTCGGTGAATCTGATGCCGGTACATCCGGTGTGGGATAGTGATTGAGCGTTTTTGCCAGATTATTAATTAACT
>DYNH01000065.1 GCA_020721175.1 Trichlorobacter lovleyi
TAGGGTTGCAGGTACAGGAATGGGTCGGGTCTCCCAGATAGCCGCAGGGACAGGGATTCATGGCGGCAACCAGCATGAAGCGGGAAGGATAGGTAATGGACTGAAGGGCCCTTGATATTGTGACTTTGCCATCCTCAAGCGGCTGACGAAGCACCTCAAGGGCGTTTTTCTTGAATTCAGGCAGTTCATCCAGAAAGAGTAAGCCGTGGTTTGCCAGTGAAACCTCTCCTGGCTTGGGTGATGTGCCACCACCGATCAGACCAACATCTGAAATGGTATGATGAGGACTGCGAAATGGTCTTGATGTCACCAGCGCGTGACCCGGTTCAAGCAACCCGCTGACACTGAATACCGCTGTAGTCTCGATCGCCTCGTCAAACCCCAGGGCTGGCAGGATAGAAGGAATCCGGCGAGCCAGCATGGTCTTACCAGAACCTGGCGGCCCTATCATCAGCAGGTTATGTCCGCCTGCTGCAGCTACCTCAATCGCCCTTTTGGCATGATCCTGTCCTCTTACCTCACAAAAATCTTCACCGTATTCATCGTGATGCGAAAACAGATGGTCAAGATCGATCTGTTTAGGGTTTATCTCTGTTTCTCCCCGCAAAAACTGCACTACTTCGGACAGATTGGACGCAGGCAGCACATTAACCCCCTTTACAACGGCGGCTTCTGCTGCGTTATCAACTGGAAGTATCAGACCTGCCAACCCTGCCTGTCGTGCTGCAACAGCCACAGGAAGGGAACCACGCACAGACTTCAGACTTCCATCAAGTGACAATTCTCCCAAAAGCAGATAATTGTTAAGCCGCTCACCAGTTATAACACCTGTAGCAGCAAGGATACCGATTGAGATAGGCAGGTCAAACGCCGATCCCTCTTTTTTCAGATCAGCCGGAGCCAGATTAGCAGTGATTCGTCGGACTGGAAAGTCGTAACCGCTGTTCTTAAGGGCAGCCTTAACCCTGTCCTTGCTCTCCTTTACAGCGCCGTCCGGCAGGCCAACCGTTGCAAACTGAGGCAGTCCCTGGGCAATATCCACCTCAACATCCACAAGTATAGCCTCTATACCGACAACTGTAGCCCCCAGCACTTTTGCCAGCATTTATGCCTCCTTAAGCATTATGAAACCAATTTGCCTGCCTGTCTCGCCATTATCCCTGCGATAGGAAAAATAGAGTTCCTTGTGGCAGCAGACGCAAACCCCGGCTGTCTGAATCGAACCAGTCGGTAGTCCTGTTTCCTCAAGCTGCATACAGTTAGCAAGTGCAAGGTCCAAATGCCATTTACCGGTTTCGCCAGCTTCCGCAGCAGCATTCCATAATTCTGGCTGATCCTTGAAACGGTCACGAACCGGTTGATCTACTTCATAGCAACATCTGTTTATGCAGGGCCCGATGGCCGCCTTTATATCAGCAGGCCTGGAACCGAAGAGCTTAATCATCCCGAGTACAGTCTGTCTGACGAATCCGGCTGATGTGCCCTGCCAACCTGCATGTACAGCGGCAATAACCTTCTTTATCGGATCATAAAGCAGGATTGGCACACAGTCCGCCACTGTAACCCCAATCATCACACCTGGCTGATTAGTTATGACGGCATCGGCTTCAATCCCCAGAAAGTGTGAAAAGTCATCATTAAGAGAATCAATCACAAGGATATCAGTACCGTGATTCTGCCGGACAGTGACAAGTCGTTCCACGGATATGCCGAAAGTCCTAGCCAGCAGACTGCGATTACCCTCCAGGTTGTGGGGTGAATCTTCCGTATTCATCCCAAAGTTGAGTGAATTATACGGTGGCCGAGAGACCCCTTCATGTCTGGTTGTAAAACCCTGGATTGTAGAGGGAGACGCGTCTCCCTCAAATACAGGAGCAAGGTGATGTATGCGTCCGGTGCGAATGATTTCCATCGGTTTTTCCTTTGCTTTTCATGGCTTAATACGGTTAAATGCTGTTCGGCGATGCCACCAGATATAGATGGCAACCAGACCACAACTTGCTAAAACAACCCAGACCAGCGCACGGTGTGACCATGCAACTACAAGCTCTTGATTCTGGCCGATGGCGTAGCCAATCCAGGTAAGTATACTGCACCAGGTACAGGCGCCAAGCAAGGTATAGATAGAAAATCTTAAATGATTCATACCGGATACACCGGCCGGAATGGATATAAGATGGCGCACCACCGGTAACAGACGCCCGATAAATGTTGAGATTTCACCATGTTGCAGAAAGAATCGTTCTACTCTCTGGAATTTTTCAGGTGGAATCATTACATAACGGCCGTATCTGATAATCAGCGGCCTTCCTAGCCAACGGGCTGCGAAGTAGTTCAGATATGCCCCCAAAAGACTACCAAAAGTGCCGGCAAGTATGGTTGGCAGCCAGCTCATCCGGCCCTGGTGGATCAGGTAACCTGCCGGAGGCATTACCAGTTCGCTTGGAACAGGTATGATTGAGCTCTCCATGGCCATAAGCATAAAGATTCCCGGATAGCCCAGAGAACCGATTGTATCAAGCAACCATTTAACAAGATCGTGCAACATGAAAGTCCTTATCTTAAAAGATTGTTTTTCCTTATACCTTAAAATACCGGCGGTTACAACCGCCGTACAAAGGAGCCTTTCAAATGAAGATACGTTATTTAATCTTTTTGATGATTACCCTGCCGTTTTTTGATGGATGCGCAGCCTACCAGAGGATGAGTCGTAAGGATGATTGTGAAAAAGTTATCAAGAATTACAGCAGGATGATCCGTTGGCAAGAAGCTGAGAAGGCATCTATATTGTATGTTGATTCAAAACAGCGCCAGTTATATGACCAGACAGCGGAAAGGCTCAGAAGCAAAGGGATTGCCTGGGGTGATTATCGCATCCTTTCAATGCAGTGTCTGCCGGACAAATTAAAGGCTGAGGCTACGGTTGAATTTGATTATTTCATACTGCCTGATAATCGTATGAAGACGGTTACTGATCATCAGATTTGGCGTTACAGGGATGAAAAGACAGCGGATCCGGATTTGGGAGAAGGCTGGAAACTAATCTCACCACCACCAGATTTCAGATGAAACAACCAATGACAGGTCTTAAGTTGCAGATAAGTCAGTTTATTGAATTTTTATCCACACAGCGTAATGCGTCCCAGCATACCATAGCCGCCTATCATAGCGATCTGAAGTCGTTTTCTGACTTTGTCCATAAACAGCGTAGCAGCGAAGCTGACGCTTCTGCTGTTGATCATCTGCTACTTCGACTGTACCTGGCTGGCTTAAGCAGAAAAGATGACCACGGGCATATCTCTTACGCGAAAAGCAGTATAGGACGTAAGTTAGCGGCAATCAGGGCTTTTTTTGCCTGGCTTTTACGCACTGGACAGATTGATGTTAACCCGGCCGAACTGATATCCACCCCCAAACGTGAACAACACCTTCCTTTTCACCTGAATATTGATCAGGCAATCACCCTGGTTGAGGCACCATCAGATGCAACTGATGACATCTGCAGTGAACGTGACGCAGCGATTCTTGAGCTTTTATACTCCAGCGGGTTGAGGGTTTCCGAGCTGACAGGTCTGAATACTGGGGATATTGACCGGAATGAGGGGATGGTAAGGGTTCTTGGTAAGGGGGGTAAGGAACGGATCGTTCCTGTGGGGACGGCTGCCATAATAGCCCTTGATAAATATCTGGCAGGTCTGGGGGACAAACCGGAAGGTTCTCCACTGTTTTGCGGAGTACGCGGCAAACGGATTAACAGGCGAACTGTTGACAAAATAGTAAAGCGCTGGTCTGCCAACATTACTGCATTTCGGACTGTTTCCCCACATACCCTGCGCCATACCTTTGCTACTCATCTGCTTGAAGGTGGCGCTGACCTTCGTTCAATACAGGAACTCTTGGGACATGCCTCTCTTTCCACTACTCAGAAATATACCCATGTAGGACTTGACCGTCTGCTTGAGGTCTATGATAAGGCTCATCCCAGGGCCCATGACAAAGCTGATTGATGTTTCTTGCTATACCTTATACGGGAGTAAAATGCGTATTTATATCTGCAGGGGCGAAGCAAGGCTTCATCGTGCTTCGCCCCTGCAGACACGAAAGTCAAAGGTGGGCATGTAGGGGCAAGGCATGCCTTGCCCCTAAGTAAACCGCATTAAGATGCCGTTTGCAGTATATTCAAAGAATCTTGTTGTTCCTTTGTCAAAATATAAAGCCCTCTGCTGGCTGACCAGCAGAGGGCTTTATGTGCTAAGGCAAAAACTGCTTTCTTTACCTGACTATTTCTTTTCCCAGAAACGCATTGTGCCATCTTGCGCAAGGCTGAGGTGCAGTTTATAGCACTCTTCCAGCAATTGTGGTTCGTGATGCCCACCAGTTTTCTTGATAGCACGATCAAGATAATCAGTAAGGTATTCTTTATACGCAGGGTGAGCGCACTTGTCAATGATGCAACGTGCACGATCAACCGGAGCCAGACCGCGAAGATCTGCAAGGCCCTGCTCTGTAACAAGAACGTCAATGTCATGCTCGGTATGGTCAACGTGAGGAGCCTTTGGCACAACGCCTGAGATACCGAATTCATCAGTTTTGCTAGGACGAACAGATGGGCAGTGCATCATGGAGATGTATGCGTTCCGCTCGAAGTCGCCTGAACCGCCGATGCCGTTAAGCATCTTGGTTCCACCAGCGTGGGTTGAGTTTGCATGGGCAAATATATCAAACTCAAGCGGGGTGTTCATACCGATGCACCCGAGACGACGGATAATTTCAGGGTTATTGGAAACCTGCTGAGGACGCATCAGAACCATATTCTTGTACTTCTCGTAGTTTTTCCACCAGATCTCGAATGCATCATTAGAAAGTGACAGTGATGTGCAGTTAATATAATCGCACTTGCCGGAATCCATGAAGTCAAGGAAGGTGTCCTGAAGAACTTCGGTAAAGATAATCAGATCCTTAAATGGTGAACTGGTCAGTCCGCCGATAACTGCGTTTGCGATTGAGCCAACGCCTGACTGGAGAGGAAGCAGGTTCTTTGGCAGACGGCCTGCCTTAACTTCAGCGGAGAAGAAGTCAACGATGTTGTCAGCAATTGCCTGTGCTACATCGTCGGTGCCACGGAGTGAACGGCCGTTATCTGGCAGATGGGATTCAACAATAGCGATAATCTTGCTTGGATCTGTAGGAACCCATGGAGTACCAATCCGCTGACGTGCATCAGTAATTGGAATAATAGTACGGTATGGAGGCAGGTCAGTCATGTAGATGTCATGCATACCTTCAAATGAAGGGAGACCAGTGTTAACTTCCACGATGATCTTGTCTGCAATTGCAATTATATCGTTTGCAGCGCCTACTGCACCGGAGAGAATGATGTTACCATCTTCGGTAATTGCGGAAGCCTCGATAATTGCCAGGTCAATCCGACCGCCATCATCCTTGGTATAGAAACCATAACGGAGGTCCTGGGCAAACATGGAGAGGTGCTTGTCACCCATCCGGATTTTACCGGAGTTAATAGCCTTGCCCAGCTCTTTTCCTGTCTGATAAGGCCAGCGACGATCAATCATATCAAGAGATGCCCAACGGTCTTCGGTCTCAGCACCAACCGAAGCGCCGATGAACAGGTTGAATTTCCACTTGCCTTGAAGGTTGTTCTTTTCTACATGATCAGCCAGGGCAATAGGTACCATTTTAGGATAACCAACCGGGGTAAAACCTGACCAGCCCAGATTCATGCCTGGCTTGAAGAACTGAATGGTGTCTTCAGCCTTCATAACCTTGCTGAGCAGTGACTTCATACGAACGCGATCTTCTAATGTTCCGTGCTTTCCCATCGTACTACCTCCTGTTTTGTGTTGTGTCTTCACAACGTCGAAGCAATGATGCATCGGCGATTTGAATATAATAAACTAGTAAATATAAATAAAGTGATATGGTTGACAATAAAGTAGAACCGAATTCTACTTAAGCAGGCCTTTAGAGTCAAGGCAAATTATTCAATTTCAACTGATTCTATTCGTCTGGATATTTTACATGCAGCAGGCACAGTCCATGGGCCGGGGCGGTTACACCGCTACGCCTGCGATCCGGATTTAATAATAAATCGGCAATATATTCAGGCGTAAAGCGCCCTCTACCAACATCGGCAAGAGTACCTGCCATGATGCGCACCATATATTTCAAGAACCCGCCACCTGCCACATCAATCAGAACAAGCCGTTCAACACCTGTTATAACAATACTGTCTATTCTTCTCCGGCTTGTTAATGCCGTACAGTTCTGCGCCCTGAAACCTGCAAAATCATGTTCACCGATAAAATATCCTGCTGCCTTACGCATGGAATCCAGATCAAGCGGTTCTCTTAAATGCCAGGATGTTAGACGATTAAGCGGGCTACGTACCAGACTGTTGTAAATGGTATAACGGTAGGTTTTTGACCTTGCACCACCAATCGGGCGAAAATCTTCAGGCACCTCTTCGGCTGACTGGATTGCAATATCTTCAGGCAGATGACAGTTTACGCCATTGACAAAGGCCTTAAGCGGGATTAAGGATTCAGTTTCAAACACAGCGGGCATTGCAACAGCATGGACACCTGCGTCTGTTCTTCCGGAGGATTGTACCCTGACCCTTTGCCCGAGTATCTTGGCCAGTGCCAGTTCAACGGTTTCCTGGATGGATTTTCCGTTAGTCTGCTCCTGCCAGCCACAGTAGTTTGTGCCATCATACTGGATGATCAGCTTGATATTTCTCATACCGGGCAATCTTTCAGGTTGTAATCAAACATCTATACTACATCTAATTCTGTTTTTCAGACAGCACTCTCTCCAGACCGTCAATAATCCCTCGAATCCGCTGGTGCTTGGTCTTTAGCGAGGCCCGGTTCACCACAAGTCGGGTGGTGATCTCTGCGATGGTTTCTACTTCCACCAGGCCGTTCTGACGCAGGGTCTCTCCGGTTGATACCAGATCTACGATCTGCCCGGAAAGCCCCACAAGCGGACCCAGCTCGATAGAACCATAGAGCTTGATAATCTCGGCCTGAACCCCTTTTGAGGCAAAATGTTTCTCTGCTATGTGTGGATATTTGGTGGCAACCCGTATATGGGACCATCGAAAAGGATCGTCATTTTTAGCAATATTGGCAGGTTCAGCAACCATCATCCGGCAGTATCCAAATCCAAGATCAAGTGGTTCATAAATATCTTTTTCTTGTTCCAGCAGCGTATCCTTGCCGACTATTCCCAGGTCGGCACAGCCATATTCAACATATGTAGGAACATCAGTCGCACGAACGATCAAGGCACGCAGACCCTGTTCAGGGTATTCAAATATCAGCTTGCGTGAATCTTCAAGCATGCTCTTGAGGTTGATCCCGATTTCACCTAAAAGCTGGATTGATTCTGTTAAGATACGCCCCTTCGGGATAGCTATTGTCAGTTGACTTTTCATTATTCAGGCACCCTCCTGATGTCAGCCCCTACAGCAGCAAGCTTGGTCTCAATCTGCTCGTAGCCGCGATCAAGGTGATATATTCGTTGAACCTCGGTAGTACCTTCTGCAGCCAGACCAGCCAGTACCAGTGAGGCAGAGGCTCGCAAGTCAGTGGCCATTACTGGCGCTCCGGAAAGTTTTTTGACACCTTTTACAGTTGCAGAATTCCCCTCTACAGTGATATCTGCTCCAAAACGCTGTAACTCGGAAACATGCATAAAGCGGTTTTCAAAGATATTTTCACTGATAACACTGGCGCCGTCTGCAATGCACATCAGAGCCATGAATTGTGCCTGCATATCTGTGGCAAAACCGGGATAGGGTCTGGTCTTGATGTTTACCGCCTGTGGGCGCCTGGGCCCTTTTACCTGTACAGTTCCATTCCGGTTAGTAATCTCTACTCCGGCATCCTGCAATTTAAAACAAAGGGCGTCCAGATGTTCCAGCTTCATGCCTTGTATCCTGAGGTCTCCTCCGGTGATTGCTGCAGCACACATAAAAGTGCCTGCTTCAATCCTGTCCGGCATAACTTCAAATGCAGCAGGTGTCAAATCTGAAACACCCTGAATCCTGATTGTGTCAGTGCCAGCACCTTCAATCTTTGCACCCATACAGTTAAGGTAATTGGCAAGATCGGCTATCTCCGGTTCACGGGCAGCATTTTCCAGAATTGTCATTCCACTGGCAATAGAGGCTGCCATCATCAGATGCTCTGTTCCGCCAACGGTAGATATATCGAAATTGATCCTGGCGCCTTTCAACCCCTTTTTTGCAATTGCCTCTACATATCCATGCTCCAGCCTTATTTCGGCCCCCAGGGCCTTAAGTCCCTTAAGATGCTGATCAATCGGCCTGGCACCAATTGCGCAGCCACCGGGCAATGAGACACGCGCCCGGCCAAAACGTGCCAGCAGCGGTCCCAGAACCAACACTGAGGCCCGCATGGTCTTTACCAAATCGTAGGTTGCCTCCACTGTATTGATGTCCGCAGCGTCAATACTCATGCTGTTTTCATGCCGTTTAACCTTTGCCCCAAGCGACTCAAGCAGTTTTGCTGTAGTCGTGATGTCGCGCAGGTGTGGAACATTGGTGATGGCACTGGCGCCAGGAGCCAAAATTGCGGCAATACAGATCGGTAAAGAAGCATTTTTAGATCCACTGACCGTAATTGAACCCTTAAGCCTCTTCCCACCGTTAATAATCAGTTTATCCACAGATGATCGCCCTTTGTAAGTGAAATGAACAGCGGAATAATAGTAGAACAGACCAGCGTTAAGAAAAAGAAAAAACCGGTTTTTTAACGATATACAGGCAGCGTTCCCCTTACTTCCAATACAGGCCCGCCTTCAATCTCTTCTAAATCACCATAATCATCACCATACTCACTATCTGGCACAGCCCATTCATAAAGCCTGCGGGAGTCCATAAGCACCGGCTTGGCAGGCACCCCAAAGGTACGTTCCTGCATCTCCTCATCAAACAGACCGATACAGCCATGGGAAGCCGGACGGCCAGGCAGATCGCGGGCGTGGATCCAGAAGCCGGTGTTGTTTTCATCAATATGAAAACGCAATGCATAATCCATTGGGTACTGTTCCCCATCTTCTCCGTGTATCTTGTAAAGTGATGATGTATGAGTCTGATGTCGGGCGTCTATCCTGAATATCCCTGCGGGTGTCTCTGTTGCGGCCTTACCTGTGGCAGCGGGCATGGAAAATTTAAGTACCCCTCGCTGATACGCTCCTATCCACTGCTCAGTCTTGTCAAGAAGGATATATTTGGGATATCGCTTGGCCGCAGCATATTCTTTAGGCAGAGGGGTGTAGTTTTTGATATCATTCATTCGGTCCGGCTCTTTGATGGTCATGCCGGGATAGACGTGACGTCGGTCAACACGGTTGAAACGGGCAACCCAGACCCAGTCATTGCCGTATAGAGATTCAAGAGTTTCATGGGGACGAATAAAACGAGGATGCCAGCGAATGTTTTTCTGGCTGGGGTATTCTATTCTGGAAAGGTCTTCAAGGGCCTTGTCAACAGGAGAAGCACCTGGCCTGTCAGTTACATCAGCCTCCCAGATAAGCCAGCAACCAGAAATTACGAAGGTAAAAAAAGTTACCAGTACTAACCTGTGGCTCAGACGCATCCTGCTATTTTTTGTTAAAACTGCTGTCAATTAACGGCTCCGTAACCAAAATTGATATAAATAACGGATTCTCTTAAATGTAATGTTTACACAGCAAAAAAATTCAGGCAATCACTTCAAGTTTTAACTGTGGCCTTGTCTCAGATAATCAAGAATAAGGCTGAAGTCCTCAGGCGGGTCAGTGCTGAACTCCAGATATTTGCCGGTTACAGGGTGAAGAAAACCCAGTGTCATGGCATGTAACGCCTGCCTGTTCATCCGGGTGATATATCCCTTCAAGCGGGAATCTTTCAGATTATTCAAGCGCCCTCCGTCGGAGTAAAGCCGATCTCCCAGCAAAGGCATTCCGGCTTCAGTAAGATGAACACGGATCTGGTGGGTACGTCCTGTTTCAAGTCGCAGTTGAAGCAGGCTTACTGAAACGAAGCGTTCAAGCACTCGCCAGTTGGTCAGGGCATCTTTGCCGTGCCTTGCATTGCCTGACATCTTGAGACGATCAGCCGGATGACGTCCAATTATGCTTCTAATCTTGCCGTTATCATCTTTGGGGGAACCATAGATTAAAGCCCAATACAGCCTTTTTGTACTGTGTACTGCAAACTGTTCCGCCAGGCCTCTGTGTGCGATATCGTTTTTAGCGGCAACAAGAACCCCGGATGTGTCTTTGTCAAGTCTGTGCACAATCCCCGGACGTAACTCACCCCCAATACCGGAAAGGTCTTTGCAATGACCCAGTAATGCATTTACCAGTGTACCTGAATCTGTTCCTGCGCCGGGATGGACGGTCATGCCAGATGGTTTGTCAACAACAATCAGGTCGTGATCTTCATAAAGAACAGCCAGTGGAATCTGTTCAGCTACCGGAACAGCAGAGACAGGCGGCGGGATAGTCAACCTAATTTCTTCGGAACCACGCAACTTATGGGAAGGCTTTGCACGGTTGTTGTCAAGCAGCAAGTTACCCTCATCAATCAGTCTTTGTAGTGCAGCCCTGCTCATTTCCGGCAACTGTTTAACCAGAAATGAATCAAGCCTCTGTTCATTAATAGATGAAGGCACTATAAAATTATATATCTGTCCCACCAGCCCTCCGTCAGACTGAAATAAAAAAAGCGCATCATAATGGCGCGCCCTTAAACGGTAATTATGATTGTAATACTAATCAGGTAATTGCTGCTTTGAGATGTACCGTTCTAAACAGCATCTTAAGTAGCCCCTTAAAAGTGGAGTCAGTCGCAGTTGAGCCTTCTTTTAAACTTGTGGATTTTCTTTGCTATTAATGCAAGTTTGCTCTGTAGTAGAGTATTAAATCAAGTAGTTCGTGATATTCTCCAGATAACTTGAAGAACTACCAGATAGCTGATTCTATCTTTCCGGCCCGTTTGATCAGGATATCCACCAGAGTAAGATCAAAAATCCGTTCCGGGTTCAGCTCTGGCGCTGTCCTCGAATAAAAATGTTGGCGACCCTCTTCTATTTCTTCGTTCAGGACATCAAATATATTGTCATTTTTAATACCATCTTCCACTTTTTTCTGATTGTATATTGCAACATCCGAGATGATGGCCCGAGCCAAACGCATCGCTTGCTCTTTGGTGTTAATGATGTTCATGGTTCGTCCTTTCGGAGGTATAATTACAATTATTACATCGGAATGTAGCGCAGATTATCTTTAAAGTAAACGGAATCGTAACGGTTCACCACCAAACTCCTTGCAAAGGGAAGATCATCCAGGAATTTATTTATCCTGATGACATTTTTTGCTGGCTGTTACAGATTTAAAGAGCCTCATCTGCCGGGGTCAGTTTAAAAGCCTGTCAATATTTTCCAACCCTTCAAGTGCACCAGACGCAATAGATATGTGAGGATGTTTTATATCAGGTTCACGGGTGTTGATTCTGATAACTGTTGCTTGGGGATAACGCCAGCCAAGCCTTTCAGAAGTAGCCCTTATAGTCGGGATTGCACTACCGGCCCCGATTTCGATTACAACAATTCTTTTATTCCCATTGTCATCCATAAACTGTTGCATCCGTTTTTCCTGCTCGTGTGTGCGCTGAGGCAACCATGACCAATCGCCAAACATCAGGATATTGGGACGGCTTACCTTTTTACAGCGTGGGCATCTGGGGATATTGGGGGAACGCATAGTTGTTTCATCAATCTTAAATTGTTCGGTATTAGGCCAAATAGCGTTGCAGCATGGAGAGCTGCACTGTAACCAATGGATTGAACCATGCACTTCAAGAATCCGGTCTTCATCAAAACCAGCCTTCTGAAACTGGCCATCAACATTAGATGTTATAACAAAATAAGGCGCATTTTTTTCTGTAATCCAGCGACGGATGATATCAAATCCTTTGTGAGGCACAGTTGTACGGTAAAGATTGGTACGATGACCATAGAATCCCCATCCGAATTCAGGATCTCGATCAAAATGTTCTGGGTTGGCACATTCTGTAAATGAGATACCCAGACGCGCATATGGTGGATACGCCTGCCAGAATCCCTGATTACCGCGAAAATCGGGTAGCCCAGAGTCTACACCCATGCCGGCACCAGCCGTAATGATAAAAACTTCTGCCTCTCGAACAGCTTCAGCAGCATCTGTAAGCATAGCTTCACCTCTTGGTCTGGATGTGAGACAAATTTATGGTAGTCATTATCAAGCCGCCGCTCGGCTTTTTGAAATCAGCATATCTCATGCGCTCCCTGTTTTTTCCGAAGTAGCCAATCTCTCTTTCGCATAGTTCCCTGTCAT
>DYNH01000066.1 GCA_020721175.1 Trichlorobacter lovleyi
GAAGTCCGCCCGTCAAGGCGGGTAAGGGTGAAAGGGTGAGGTAAGAGCTCACCGGGTTCGGTGGTAACATCGGATGCCAGGTAAACCCCACCAGGAGCAAGGCCAAATAGGGAGGCGTCAAGGATGGCCCGTCCGTGCCTCCGGGTTGGCTGCTTGAGGTCAGCGGTAACGTTGATCCTAGATGAATGATCATCACCTTTTATCAGGTAACTGGCAAAAGGAACAGAACCCGGCTTACGACCTGCTCTAACCAATTATAAAACATGCAAGTCTCTTTCAAAGGACAACTTTTGCAGGGTTAGCGGTTTATTTCTACTTTAACTGCTGATATTCCGTTAGTGGTGAGCTGATTTGACCAGGGCGGGATGCTTTTGAAAGGGGCTTTAATGTCTGCCTTTTCAAACATAATGCCCCCAGAAAATATAAAACCTGCATCTATACGCAGAAGAGTATTCCGGCTATCCATGCCTGTACTCTTGTCCTCCCTTTTCCAGAGGCTTGTAGCAATTGTAGATATATTTCTTACAGGTGGCCTCGGTGCTTCGGCCATTGCTGCAACCGGTCTTGGACAGTTACTGATATTTGTTACCATGACAATTTTTTGGGGTCTTTCCACCGGCACTACTGTTGTTATTGCGCATTTGACTGGTGCCGGACGTCATGAAGAGGCCCGCAGGGCAGGCGGCACTGCGATACTAATCTGCCTGGGGATGACAGCTATTGTTTCTGTTGCCGGTGCTTACGGTGGCGATGATCTGGCCCGTTTGATGGGAGCATCCCCAGAAGTACAACTGCTTGCAAACGATTATATCCGTCTGGTTTTTACCTGGCTAATCTGGACCACAGGCGTAAACATACTCTCCGCAATCATGCATGGATCTGGTAATACCCGCACCCCAATGGAGGGGATTCTGCTGGTAAACATACTGCATGTGCTGCTGGCATGGCCTCTGATTTACGGTAGACTTGGATTCCCCCCCCTGGGGGTAAACGGGGCTGCTGTAGCCATAAATATCTCTGAATTTATTGGTTTTTTGTATCTTTTGTGGCAGGCGTTAAGGCTTGGTTATCTAAAGATATGTCTGCCAGATCAGGTGCTTTTTAAAAAAATTTGGAAAGTAAGCTGGCCGGTGGCCCTTGAAAGGGTAGCACAGCAATCCGGCCAACTGGTATACTCCAGCGTGATCATAGGGTTTGGCACCACTGCATATGCAGCGCACCAGATAGGTCTTTCGATAGAATCGCTTTCCTTTATGCCAGGCGCAGGTATGGGTATTGCTGCTGCTACTTTAATGGGACAATCGCTGGGAGCCAAAAAATATCTACGTGCCCGTGTCAGTCATGTAGAGGCATTACGGCTGGCTATATGGGTAATGGGGGCCATGACACTGGTCTTTCTTCTGCTTCCGAATTATCTGGTAATGATCTTTACCAGTGACCCCGAGGTGATCCATCATGGTGCTGTATTCCTGAGGATTGTGGCGTTTGCCCAGATCCCTCTGGCCATTTCCTTTGTATACGCCGGTTCTTTGCGCGGGGCGGGGGATACCTTTTATGTCTTTATCATCACACTGTTAAGTATGTGGGGGGTAAGGGTGCTGCTTGCATGGATTGCAGGTGAACTGTTGCATCTTTCACTTTACATGGTCTGGGGTGTATTTTTGATTGACTGGTACGCAAGGGCAATTGCCTTTGCCTGGCGTTATCATAAAAGGGATCTGCACGGAACTGTGATTTAGATATCCCCACATATCTTCCGTCAAAATAAGATGGCCCTGAATAGTTACAACAATCCTTTCTATCCAACCGAAATTTCAGAGTAAAGCTATGAAAGCAGGCTTACCTCAAAACCGGAATTCCCGTCTGATGCTGTCAGGTAAACTCCCCTGCGAACTGCTTCAGAACCATTACCAAGTCTCAATCAGCAGGCATGAGCAAACAGCCTTGACCTTTTGGGATACCTTTGAGTGGGGAATGTGGTTTGGCGGGTATCTTCTCTACAGTTCTGAAAATATCTACCACCTGTGCAAACTGAAAGATGGATGGTTGGGCGATGAGATATGTTCAGAAGTTACAGACATCCTGCCAAGATTCAAAGAGGACTTCAAGACAGGGCGGATGCAGAAAATACTGACAGGAATTCTCGGTATCAGAGGTCTTGCGACAGTGTTTGAAGGGACTTTAAATCAGTTGCAGCTTGAGATTCGCAATGATTACGGAAAAATCATCTGCAGACTGGACTGCTCTACGATCTCATCAAAAAGGGCTGGGAATGAAAAACCGCCTTATTCCTGTTGCAGGGTAACACCACTAATGGGTTATGAAGCAGAATCCGGTAATATTATCAAACTGCTTGCCCGATATCAAACAGATGAATCGCAGGAAGGGCCTCTGGAATTATTGTTTAAGCAGATGGGTCGTAAACCTTGCAGGTATACCTTGCGTCCGGTATTTGGATTGGACTTTAAGACACCGGCCCGTGAAGCAACAGGAAAAATTGTTCGCAGTATCTTGTCAATTGCCTTAAGTAATCTGCCAGGCTTGCTGAGTGACATTGACACGGAATTCCTACACGATTACAGAATCTGTATCAGAAAAATCCGCTCTCTACTGGCCTTGATTAAAGGTGTCTACCCTGATGGCGCAGTATCTGATATCAGAACGCAACTTGGCGAGATGGCTCGCAGTACCAACCGTCTGCGGGATCTGGATGTATATCTTCTGGCGCGTGGTGAATACCTGGAGATGTTGCCTCCCCAACTTCGTCCGGCATTGTACAGTATGTTTGATGAAGTTGCAGCAGAACGCAAACTGGAAGTAAAAAATCTTGTTCTGGATATCCAATCCGCAGCATATCAAAACACAATAGAGGGAATCGAGAGCTTCTTTTCAGAAACAGAAATGCATGGACCTTCATTGTCTGCCGACATACCTGTGGGGCAACTTGTATTCAGACAAATGTACAGACGTTATAAAAAGATATGCAGAATGGCAAGGGCTATAGATGCATATACTGCCGATGAAATGCTGCATCAGCTTAGGATTGAGTGTAAAAAATTACGTTATCTTATGGAATTTTTCAGGGAATTGATTGACGATACAGATATCGTGGCGATGCAGAAGATTTTGCGCAGTCTGCAGGAGATACTGGGGGAGTTTAATGACACTTCAGTCCAGCAGAAGACAATACTTGGATATTTTAATTCAAAAAGAGATGATATTGATATCGCACTTGGTATTGGCGGGCTGGTCTCAATCCTTTACTACCGGAGACAGCAATCCCGAAGGCGTATTGTAAAGGTTCTGAACAGTTTTTGCGGCAAAGGGATGTCAGTAGTTTTTAAACGTAATTTTAAACAGAAAAAACTAAACCCGAAGGTATAAAAAACATGAAAATCATCTCCTCATACAGCATTAAGGGTGGAGTGGGCAAGACAGCCCTTGCGGTTAACCTGGCGTTTGCATTTCACGAAACCGGTCGTCGTACCCTGCTGCTGGACCTTGACCCACAGGGCGCCGCTGCCTTTTACTTTCGGGTAGGAAACGCAAAAAAGCTTAACATGGACGATTCCCGCACAATTGCTGCTGATCTCCGCAAGAACATCCGTGAATCGGATTTTCCAGGGCTTGATATTATTCCATCCAACCTTGCCTACAGACATTTTGATGTGATCCTGAATGGAATGTCCAAAAGCCGTAAACAACTTCGTAAGGTGCTGGATGAATTCAGGTCTGATTACGACACGATTCTGATGGACTGCCCCCCCAATATAACACTGCTCTCTGAAAACGTATTCAGGGCATCAGACGCCATTATGGTTCCTGTGATTCCTACAGTTCTCTCACAAAGAACGCTGGAACAGTTGTTCAGCTTTTTCCGTGATGAGGAGCTGTCTTGCGACATGTTGCACCCGTTTTTTTCAATGGCGCAAAAGATCAACAAAATGCA
Organism: Trichlorobacter lovleyi; assembly: GCA_020721175.1. Lineage (GTDB taxonomy): Bacteria > Desulfobacterota > Desulfuromonadia > Geobacterales > Pseudopelobacteraceae > Trichlorobacter > Trichlorobacter lovleyi_A. The sequence goes on from DYNH01000066.1 coordinate 3,950, forward strand.
CCGCGAGATTATTGAGGAACTTCCGCAAGCGTATCCCGGGTTTCTAAAAACCGTGATCCCTTTTTCGGTTAACGTTGAAAAAATGGGGATACGCAGGATGCCTTTGCTTGCTTATTCAAACAACTGCGAAGCTGCTCTGGCCTACCGCTCTCTCTGCAATGAAATTATATCCATAACCAAGTCAGACCCACACAGTTGAACTGGCAGATACTACAGAAAATTCGGCTGAGACGTGCTGCCGAGCAGGGGGCTGTTCCGCCTGGAACTGGCGGAAAACTTTCTGTCTGCCTGGTCTATCCCCAAAACTACAGGGTTGCCATGAGCAATCTGGGATTTCAGTCAGTCTATAAACTGTTTAATCTTCAGCCGGGTGTTGTCTGTGAACGGGCCTTCCTGCCAGAACGTGATGAGTTGTCTATCTATGAAAAAGCTGGCGATACACTCATCTCATTTGAAAACGAAAGACCCTTGTCAGATTTTGATGTAGTTGCGTTCTCAATTTCATTTGAGGCAGATTTCATCAATGTTCCCAAAATATTGCGTCTTGCCAGGATACCAGAGCTAAGCAGAGACCGAAACGATTCCACTCCGCTTGTAATTGCAGGCGGTTCTGTTTTTCTGATAAACCCTGAACCGGTTGCAGAATTCTTTGAATTTATTGCAGTAGGAGAAGGGGAGGCGATTATACCGGAGCTTGCCTCTGCGCTGGTGCAAGATATTGGAAACAGGGGGCTGATGCTCAGTAAAGCTGTTACGGTTCCCGGTATCTACTATCCTGCTGATGCTGAGGGGCAGATTGTCAAACGTCAGATTGCGCCAACAGGTACTCCGGCCTCGCAGTCTGTTATAATGACTGAAGAGACGGAATTTGGCAGGATGTTTATGGTTGAAATCTGCAGGGGGTGCCCCAGAGGATGCAGATTCTGTGCTGCCGGATTTGTCCATCAGCCGTTTCGGATTCAACCCTTTGAATATCTTAAAGAAGTTGTGCTTGAGGGTTTGAAATACCGTAAAACCATCGGTATTGTTGGCACAGCCGTGTCTGATTACAGTAAGATTGAAGAACTTTGCAGATTTATAATTCAAAATGGTGGTATCCCGTCGCTGTCGTCCTTACGTGTCGATCGTCTGACACCTTCACTTCTTGATCTATTGGCCCAGGCAGGTCATCGCACTATTTCACTTGCACCAGAGGGCGGATCACAGAGGATGCGTGACATGATCCGGAAAAACCTTACAGAAAAGCAGATTCTCGATGCAACAGAGGCAGTTGCAAGGTCAGGAATCCTGAACCTGCGGCTCTACTTTATCATAGGGCTACCTGGTGAAACCGATAAAGATCTGGACGAGATGGTTCGTCTGACCAATGAAATCCGCAGAGTTGTTGTTGAACATGCCCGCGCCCACAAAAGGCTAGGAGAAATCACCCTGTCAGTTAATCCTTTTATACCAAAACCGTCCACACCACTGCAATGGGCAGGAATGTGTCCGATTGATGAACTGCGGTACAAGGTAAACCGGCTTCAGAAGCAGGTGCAACCGCTTTCCAATGTAAGATTAAAGGTAGAGGATTTGACTGGCTGTCTTTTGCAGGCGCTCTTGTCACGTGGTGGCAGGGAACTGACCGGGATGATCCTTCTGATGTCAAACGGGCTAAATCTTAAAAAAGCTGCAAAAAAATGTAATATTGATCTTGACGCTTCTGTTACAGCTAGTCTTTTGCCGGGTGACAGGCTTCCCTGGCAGAAAATTGATCTGTTTGACCAGAAGAGACTTGAGTCTGAATATCTGGAAGCAATCCAGTCAGCAGGGGTAACACCATGAAAAAGTGCAGTATCTGCGGGGCAGAATTTGATGAAAAAGCCGAGGTGGCGAGTGTATTTCAGGAAGCCGGAGTATGGCTGGCAGATGAGATATGGCGTGATGCCGGTGAGTTATGCCCCCAGTGCCTGGAAAACAGGGCACAATTGGTTATGATGTATGCCCACGATTTAAACGGCTGAACATGCAGAAATTATTAGTTAAAAATTTATACCGATATCTATAGGTCATTTTCTGGGTAACACTATTGAAAGCTTCAGGTTGATGATTTGAGGCAGCATAACAGCTAATCGCAGAGCACTATAATTTTGTTCTAAGTCTAACCAATTGGATTGCTTGAGTTACTACACTGTAAAAGGTAGGTTGGCTTGATGCAGTCGACCCAACAAAACACGGCAACATAAGCACCAAACGGCCACCCCATATAAAAGAATGGCCATTTGGTAAAGCATTGAAGCAATGTAGCAGTTGTTTGTGTTGGGTTACATTAAATCCAATTGTTTTTATAAAAATCCGATTTCTTTGTTACATTAGCGTCTTTACGGTAAATAACTGCCATTTTTAGGATTACAGATCAGCCCCTTCCGTAAAGCCTGATCAGCCTTGAGTATTCCTCGACAAAATTTTCATTCAGTTGTGAAGGCTGATAACGCCAGCTCCAGTTACCCAAGGCAACTCCAGGACAGTTCATGCGTGCTTCAGAAGGCAGGTCAAGTAAATCCTGCATTGGAATAATGGCTGAAGAGGCAACCGACATCATGGCTACTTTAATCAGGTCCTTCACCGGATTTTCACCAGGCAAACCAAGATAATCGTAGATATGCTTTACTGTCTTTGGACTCAGTTTATCAAACCAGCCCCTGCTGGTATCATTGTCATGTGTACCGGTATAGACAAAGCTGTTCGGGTTATGATTATGGGGAAGATAGGGATTGTATGAATCCGAATCAAAGGCAAATTGAAGGATTTTCATGCCAGGCAGATTAAAGCGATCACGCAATGCCTCAACTTCCGGGGTAATAAACCCCAGATCCTCGGCAATAAACGGAAGACTGCCAAGTGCTACTCTTACCTTTTCAAAGAAAAATTCCCCTGGTCCTGGCACCCAGCTTCCGTTTTCGGCTGTTTTGAAATTTGCCGGAACATGCCAGGCAGCCTCAAACCCTCTGAAGTGATCAATTCTTATCAGGTCAAAAAGTTCAAGCATCTGACGGAAACGAGCAATCCACCAGGCATAGCCTTCCTGCTCCATTGCATCCCAGTTGTACAGAGGATTTCCCCAAAGTTGTCCGGTGGAGCTGAAGTAATCAGGAGGAACCCCCGCAACCACAGCAGGTCCTCCTGTATCATCCAGTAAAAACAGTCCTTGATTACACCAGACATCAGCAGAATCTTGAGCAACAAAAATCGGTAAATCACCAACAATAGATATTCCTGATTGATTGGCCTTTTTTCTCACCACGCTCCACTGACGAAAAAATTGCCATTGAAGGTATTTCTGTTGCTCTATTTCTGGCTCCAACTCGCGGGAGGCCTGCTGCAGAGCCGTCTGGTCACGCTTAACCAGATCAACTGGCCAGGAATACCAGGGGCTGTTGCAATATTTTAGCTTAAGGGACATAAACATTGCATAATCATTCAGCCAGTAGGTGCTGTTGCAAAAATCACGGAATTCCTCCTGACTTTCTATACCTCCACGACTGAAAAAATTGTCTGCTGCCCTGTGCAGAAGTTCCTCCTTCCACGGGATAAGCCTTTCAAAATCAACAATGTCTCGTGGAAAGGACTCCTTCAACTGCTCCTGTGCCAAGTCTCCCTCTTCTACCAGTTGCTGAAGGTCTATCAACAGATGGTTGCCTGCAAAGGCAGAGTAGGAGGAATAAGGTGAATTACCGGCAGCAGGCGGAGTAAGTGGCAATATCTGCCACAATGAAAAACCGGCTTTTGAGATTAACAACAGAAAATCAAAAAGTTCTTTACCAAGAGTCCCGATCCCTCCGGCACCGGGAAGTGATGTGGGATGCAACAACACACCCGCATGTCTTTTCTTTTCCATAGCACAATCTCCAAGGTTGTTTTCTGTTTTATTTGCCAAGCCTCTTTTTGATTGCCTCTACAACATAATAGGAATCGTTGATTGCAGTGTAGATCAGGTTGGGATGCCTTTCCTCCTGAATAGCCCCTTCACTGATCTTCATATATGATGGTGAAATTGCTCCGCCAACAACATATACACCTTTGCGGGTTGATTCCATTTCCGCAGAAAGCAGTACCAGGCGATCCCCCTCTTTAGCAATCTTGCAGATGCCATCGGTACATGAAATAGTCTGAATCCCAACCTTGTCAAAGATAGGCACTGGCCCTTGCGAGCCGATACAGGCAATTACGTTCTGCATCGGAAAGCTTAAGGCATGGTACAGATCAATTCCGTCAGACTGCTTGAATTCATTGATCCTTATAACCAGACGATCTACACCTTCGTCGTCTACCTCTCCTATTCGTGGATAGGCCCCTGGCAATAACCTGATATTGCCTCCCAACAGTATCTCTTCGCCAAGCCGCTGGGCGGTCTCCTTATTGACATCAAATTTTTCAGATTTGTGCGCCCAATATACCGGCTGCGTATCATTACACTCACGCTTTGCCTTTAAAACTGCAATTACCACATCGGCAGCAGTGTTGCCTCCACCAATTACCAGGGTTCTTACCCCCACATATTTACCCGGATCATCCATGTTTTTAGCCACCATTTTTGCATCGCCATAAACAGAAAGCTCTCTAGGGATACTACTGCCAAAGGCCAGCACAACCTTACGCCCAATAAAACGTCCCTTATCGGTTAGCACAACAAGACGGTCACGCTCATCCTGAATGTTTTCAAATTCCACTTCAGTACGGATATTCAGGTTTTCATGTTGTACAAAGTGCTGCACGTACTGCAGATAACTTTCCACTGTAACAGGCTTGTCAGGGGGGCGCAGTTCATCAACCAGAAAAGGTTCAGGCGCATCTTTAGGCTTTGATGCGTAGACAAGCTTGCCCTGTGGATAGGTGTTTGCAATCCCCTGAAAAGGAGCCTTACCTGATTCAAGCACAAGGTATGAAAGATTGTTTTTACGGCAGAGATAAGCCGTTGCAAGGCCGGCAGGACCTCCTCCTATAATTACTACATCAAAAAGGTTGTCTGACATGGTTAAACCTCCAGATTAATTGACCTTGACTGTTGATGAGCCGTCAGCAGGAATGAGTCGGGTAAAATAATCAATAGTTGCAAAAGATTCAGAAATCGCCGGCATACATCTGGAACTGTAATGACTGATATAAAACAGGTAACGGATGCCATATCCCCGGGCTGTCCCGAGGTTTTCCTCGCTGTCTTCACCCAGAAGTGTACTTGCAGGGTCATAGCTTATAAAACGTTGCAACTCTGCCCAGAAACGGGGATCTTCCTTAGGCATCCCAACCTGATGCGCAGACACAGTACCATCAAACCAGTGGCCGATCCTGGTTTTTTTCATCTTTATATTAAGTGTCTTGCTGTGGGCATTGGTGACAAGCCATATCTTTTTATCATGTCCTCGACAGAAGGACAAAAATTCAATCACTCCCGGATGTACAGCTATCAGATGATCTACCTCAAGCTTCAAAAGCGGAATATCAAGACCAAGTCTTTTTGACCAGTAATCAAGGTCTGTCCAGTTAAGAGTGCGTTCTTGAGAGCGAAACAGAGCATACAACTGCTCTCGTGCCAGCTTTACTGGCACCTTGTATTTTGAAGACCATCTTTTGGGAACATGTTCAAGCCAGAAATGATCATCAAAATGACGATCAAGGAGGGTGCCATCCATGTCAAGCAGTACTGTTTCTATATTGCGCCAGTCTAGTATCATGGTTTGTGTCTTTTCGGTATTAGACTCTTTTAAATCAACCAAACTTTGTATAAACATAACACCGTTAATCAGATACTACAAAACAAAAGGGTGAACCCGGAGGCACACCCTTTTGTTTGTGTGTAGATGCAAAGAATCAGCTTTTAGAAATGGACTTCAAAGGTGCCGTATATGTCGTGAGCAGACTTTACCGGTGCCATCAGCATCATATCGGTAGGCTTGATCTCGCTGATCTTGACAGGTTCGCCAACCCAGTTGTTGCTTCCTGTGTATTGGAAATCATAATACTGGTAACCAACCTTGAAAAATGCCTTGCTGAAATATGAAGAGATAGGCTTCAGGTTCAGCTCCTGAATAACGTACGGCTCAAACACACTACCACGCGTTCCAAGCTTGCTGGTCCACATGTCATCTGCGGCAGGCGCGAAGGTAATCCAGTACTTGGAACCGTAGTTGTACTCAAATCCAATCTTTGTCCTGCTTGGCAGGTCATAACGCAGACCGGCAAAAACTGCATAACCGGTTTGAGACTTGGGATTTGTATCCTGTGCAAAAAACTGGCCGGAGAGCAGCCCCTGGAAACCTGCATTTTCAGAAACAGCATTCGATGGATGTGTAACACTTACGCCGCCATCGAGAAAGAAGTTGAGATTGCCGGGGCCAACCTTTTTAAGTGTAGACATAGCTCCAAGTCCAAACCAGTCAATGGAACCCAGACTCTGGGAAGGTCCGGTGTTGCCAAAGATGGTGTTCTGCATGGTTGGAAAGTCAAAGATATCAAATCCGCGATTCCACTGCATCCAGACCCGCAGCGGGTCGGTATCTATAGGAATTACCGCCACACCAAGCATGTCTGTATCTTTAAGGCTGTTTGTAGGTGTGGCGCGATAACCGGATTCAAATCCACGACCGTAACAGACTTTGGTATAGAAACCTGGCAGCATATCAAAATCAGGGGCAAAACCAAGCGTCATACCATCAAAGGCATAGTTTACCAGCAGTGCAGGAGTACCGCCAACACCGGGACGTTCTGTATCTGCCTTAAGATTTGTGGGGGAGCCATCGGTTGCCGGACGACGACCGACTGAAAACCAGATCGGTTGATCCATGATGTTTTTCCAGTCCACATATGCCCTGTCAACATTCAGATAACTGCTTGAAGGCACGTGGCCCAGCACACCATCAAAAACTCCTACCCTGTCAGCAAAATAACCATTTGCTGTGGCAGTATTGTCCTGATTACCAAACGCCTTGTACATCCCTAGTTTAACAGTCGCTGTTACATTCTGGGTTGCCTTTACATGCAGATCAAGTGAGAATTTGTTGGTATAAAGGGTTTCATTTTTGGGTTTGTATCCGGCGTACTGGACAAGATTACCACTGCCTGCTCCAAGAAAACCCTGCATAAGTGTGCTGAAAGCCATACTGCTCATGGCAGGGTTTGCCATCATGCTGTTCATCATTGCCTGCTGGTTAGGGGTCATCATCTTCATCATCGCAGGCATTACTTTTGCCTTCAATGTATCCAGAATCTTGTACTGCTGAGGTGTCATTGCAGCAGTAGCAGCCTGAATAGCCGCGCCGTCAGCCATAATCTGGGACATGGTCTTTCCAAACATCTGCTGTGCCTGGGCATCAGATTGAATCTGCCCCATCTGCAACGCACTTAAAGCCGCAAATTTGCCGGCCAGGCTCTCATATTTAATGCTGTCGGCAACACCCATGCCGCTGCCCTGCAGGGTAAGGGCAGTTGAAAAATCCATAGCCATCGGGCTTTGTACATATCCAGCTTGCGGGTTACTGTTAGTCGCCCATGAAGGTTGAGTGCCAAAGAACATGTTATACATGGCTGATGGCATGTAGCTGTTCATTATCGTGCCAAACTGGTTCTGGGTAAAGAGCGTACCTGCCTTGCCCTGAAAAATAAAGGCACCTGCATTGGGGTTATATATCCTGTTGTTCACAAAACCGCCCGGAAGTGTATAAGCGCCGCCAGCGGTTGTGCCTGCAACAGCAGTAGATAATGGATTGCCGTTAACAACTATTGCGCCATTAACCATTCCGTTAACCAGATTATTCATCGTCCCTAACGCACTTGTATAAGCCGCTGTCTCACCATGAAGGCTGTCTATACGAAATTGATAGCTTCCACCAATCTTCAGCCACTTACCCAGTGACTTGTCTTCAATTCTCTCAACTTGCCCCTTCAAATCTTCCATCTGCTGGGAAAGTTTATCAATTTTTGCCTGCAGATCAACCTCTGCAGCCATTGCGCCGGTTGGCAGTACAACAGCCAATACAGCAGCCATCATCAGCTTGTTTGTTTTACGCATACTATCTTCTCCTTTGGTGGGATTAAATGGTACTGCTGATTATCTAATTAAAATAGATAGACAAATCGTGACATTTTATAACAAATTATTAACACAATTGCAACAATTTGTTGTTTTTATTGATATTCTTTAATTATTCAGAATGTCATAACCTGTTGTTTTATTTATTACCAATACTGTATTCATTTTTTTAATTAATTAAAAAAACTGCGGACAAAGGCGGAGTTAAGGGGGAAGGGTGAATAGGACTCCAGTTCCCACACGCTGAGTGGGAACTGGAAAAAGTTATTTATGAAACAAGATGCACTCGCAAATTCTCTTTTTTCAGTTTTTGTGATTCAATAAT